>NZ_JBWJVP010000198.1:0-22597 GCF_056339915.1 Blautia sp. ZXY-1-B12
ACTTTAAAACTTCTATGTTAATATCACACTGTACCCCACATTTTGAATTATTGCTATTCACCTCATGAATTGATTCAGACTCAACTATTCCTACTGAGTTAAAATATACTGCTAGCTCCAAAAAACAATATGTTTCATTTGTGGTATCTTGAAAATATTCTTCTAAATACAAACATTTCGTATGTTTTCTAGCTTTTATATATTGATGATAATACGTCTCAATATCCTTCATTTTTTTCACCTCATTTTTTCCCAATTAACTCGACTATTCTCTATATACTCTTTTCTTTGTTTATTAACATTCCCCATACAACTCTTAATGTTATACTTTACATTTATCAAAGTAACAATTATCCAATGTGTTTACATTCATACATTATCACAAAAGTAGAAACATATTCCAACCAACAATGCCATATACTCTATCCAGCATTAGAAAAATGTATATATCGTTCCCTTGATAAGTATATCGACACTTTTCTAGTCTTTCTTGGGTATATCAAAATAACATCTGACTGTTTCCAAATATACATTTCTATTATACTGCGGATTTTACTTCCTTGCATAACCTTTTGCTTGTTGCAAATATATTATTTCTCTCTATGGCTGTCTTGGTTCGTTTAAATACAGTTTTTTCCCTCGCAGGTTCATATAAACATTTTTTAGGGTAGTCTTTCCACCATACTACTTGAAATCACCTATCCTCAGCAAATAGGATAACACCTCCAGCAACTTCTCCTTTGATATTATCTCCTAATACGAATAATCCAAAAATTCAATATGATCCAGCTTCAAAGGACTGCTCCCATTTGCTACCTCACGTTCCATTATTCTGTTAGATTTCATTTGTCTGTTTTTCCTTCCCACTTCTAGAAATTGTGTCCAAAAGCACTAAAAAAGGGCAGCAACAAATCTCTCGACTTATAACTGCCCTAACGCTGTTTCTACTAAATTTTATATATTGGTTTCTCTATAAGTTCCAAATATTCCTGTAATTTGCTCTTTAATTTTACAAATGCCATATTTCTGGTTATCTTCTCTTGACTCATCTTCTCAACATCAATATTATACAATATACATTTTATATTCGAAGCATCTGATTTAAAGAATTCATTCAAGTTTGAAAAACTATATACTTTTCTTACACCATCCATAAAATTATAAATATTGATAACTTTAGCATTTTGTAATTGGGTAATAAATTTCTCCGGCTCAATATAGTAGAAAAATTTATTATCACTTATGTATTCTTCTCTATGTTCTTCGCACCTTTTTCCAAAGGTATCATCCCATGCTTCGTGATTACATAGAAAATCATTATTTCCCTTTTTTTCACCCTTTTCTTTATTTTCCAAAATTTCAAATAAAGGCTTAACTATTTCATTATACTTCTCAACAAACTCCGCATTATCGCTTAAAACTTCCAAATATCGAAGTTCAAACGCTTCCGTATATACCTTTAATTTCTGTTCCATCGGTTCAACAAAATCTCTATAATCAAAACAACTAATTCCTTGATATTCCATTTGCATAAGTGTGACAATTATTTCCTTAAAATATCTTGGATTGTATTTTTGTCCTTGTAATTCAAGCAATATATCAGAAATAATTTTTTCTATATCCTCGTCTTCCAACTCCCACCATGAATGCAATTTTCTATATTGTAACGATTTTTCCAGTTTATCCGAATCATCAATAATTTTTTGCTCGTTTACATTTTCCAATATTACCTTTTCAACTTCTTTTTTATCTAACTTACACTGCAATAAATAGTCATCAACAAACTTGTATCCATATACCCTACTTTCGTAAACATTTTTTCTATCATAGTACACTATTCCAGATTTTGAAGAGTTATTTGCCCATGAATAAACAACCTGTCCCAGCTTAATTTGAATTGCGGAAATCATAGTATATCTCAACACTCTATCCAATTCAGACTCAATATACGTATGTGGTTCAAACTCAATACCATCTGCAATACTATAAAATTTATCAAATGCAATTAAGCCAAAAATCAAAGTGCGGATATTGTAATGTCTTTGTGCTTCAAAAATATTTACTATCTTTTGCTTGTGCTCCAACAAATATTGTTTTGTTTTATCTTCCTTAATATATTCATCAATAATAGTCATAAACACATCAGATAAATTAGGTTGATAGTAGATTGTCAATCCGATTAGTTTTTCTTTAACCTTTTTATAAAAAATATCTTCTGAAAAAAGTTGTTCTGTTCTCCTTATTAACTGTTCTTTTGTATAACTTACTTTATTTTCCTTTGAACTACCCTTTTCATCTAAATTAACTCTATCATCTAATGCTATTTGATATTTATGTGAAAGCCCTTTAGAAAAATTCATTTTTCCAATCTCGGCTTGATTCGCTACCAAAATAATTTTTATATCATTATGCTCAACCAAATTATTGAGTATACCAAGTGTTCGATTTACTTCTATCTCACAGCGCTCTAGGTCATCAAAAATAATTATAGATTTTTTCAATTCCTTTAAATCAGATAGTTGAGGTAAATCCTTAGAATCCAAATTAAAATATTTCATTCCTGCAGCAAACAATTTCGATGTAAATGAAATCCCTTTCTCAAGCATTTTTCCTTTATCTTCACCCAGTTTTTCCTCTATAAATTCTTCTACTATCGAAGAATAAATTTCATCTACAATTTGATTAGAAGATGACATGCCATACAATGAAACATAATATATTCTTTTTTGCGGGATCATCTCCTGTAACCTGTTTAGTAATTTGTCTTTAACAAAAAAAGTTTTTCCTGACCCCCATTCACCATCAAGCAAAATAGCTTGACAGTATCTTTCATCTGAAACATATTCTAGTATCTGATTAATAACATCTTCATCTCTCTTTACCATCAGTAAATTTCCCTTCCTAAGACATATATTGTTAATAATTCTCCAATTATATTTCCTGTCTGAAACTTTACATCATCAAACAAGAGTGCCTGAAACAAAACATCCCCCACATTCTCTAGCCTGACCATCCCATACTCTTTTTCCGTAAAGCCTTCAATCTGCATCCCCTGTATGGCAGTCTCTTTCCTCGCCACCAGACAATGCGTATATAATGCCATGATATACTTGTCAGACATAAGGAAGGCGTATGTTTCGTTCCCTTGATATGTATATCGGCACTTTTCCAGATTTTCTTGCGGTATATCTTTGCCAATACCTACCTGACTATTTATACAACAGGTACCTTTTTCGCACTGATGGCTACAGGGCTTAATTACTTTATCAACTGTCAGGGATTCCCCCTTGTGGGAATGTTTACTGTACTGATCGACGCAGGATGTAAGGTATTTCATGGGGTCTGACCCCGAGAGGCTCGCGGAATATCGTTAATGTCCTGGAAAGCATAATCCACCGGCTCTAACTGCTTGATTCCTGTTCCGAAGCGGCTGCCAATACCAGCTGCCATGATAAGTAATGTTGTTTTCATAATTCTCCTTTCCATACCTTGTAGCGCCCAATGTGCCTTCCACAAAATTTTATGTAATTATTAGAGCAGCGCCAGTAGCCTATGCTCTCGTTTTCGTTTATAGTTTCTTTAGAAAAAAATCATTTCTTCTTCATGGGGTCTGACCCCAATGTTCTTTCTGAGCATTGCGGTGTCTTTCTTTCGTTTTATCTACTATATATTGTCTATCCCTGCCCGGATGCATTGACCATTTTCTTATGATTTTTAAAAATAATACTTTATAATTGTATTCTCTAAAATCCCCCCTAATTTTTCGTTTCTGTTAAATTGTAACTTGTACCTGTCCCACTTGAGCCAACAACATGCACCATTCCAGTCTGAACAAGTTTTCTAATACTTTTTGTCGCCGTTGCTTTTGAAACACCGATACCTTGTGCAATATCATTGAGTTTTGCATCATAATGCGATTGCAAATAATCTATCACCTTTCTATCAAGTTCATTTACAATGTGTTCTTTACAATAATCGGATAATTTTGATATATGTATATTTTTGTCTTTTTCATCAGCTAAATAAACTTTTTTTAGCAACTCATAAACTTCTTTTAATTCATTATATATCCCACTGTTAATAGATTCAGGATTCATGCTATGGACAAGTGCATTACGATATCTTCTAAACTCATCTATCTTTAAGCAAATATATTCATCAAATATTCCTCGACTCATCAAAATATCTAATGCTGGAAAAATCAGCATGCGTTTACGCTGATATTTATATATACTATTATCATCTAACAGTTCTGCAGCATATTTATTAATCAGTGATTCCAACCTATTATAATATCCCAGGAACATTTTAAAATCATCCGTTGACATATTTCCAGCGTATGCCTGATCCATTTCATCTTTTATTGCCTCGCCTTTTTGCTGAAAAGCTTTCGGATCACACACAGCCCAAACAAAAAGCGTTAAAGAAACAATAGATATAGCGCCTAATACGCCAGTATCAGCCATCAATACAGAAAACAGTTTTTGAGATAAATTGTCATATACATTAAGTATTACAAAACACAAAAGAATGGTCGCAAGACAATTCACAGAAATTCTGATTATAATATAATAATACTCATTTTGAAGTTCTGGAATATAATCCAGTAAAGTCTCATCGTTCGTAGCCATATTCTTCAATCGCGTATCCGCTATTGTATATGCAGCCAAAATTAATGCAAACAATGCAGCCGTGACTTGCGCCAAACAGGACATACCATATAAAATTTGATTTTCATTTATATAGAATAGTGGCGGTACAAATATTGACGCTATTGTTGTAATGACAATAACAATACCAATTACCCACAAATGAAACACTCGCAAAATATTTAAAGGAGTTAGTTTCTTCCAAAAATCTGTTTTTATAACTATATTCATCTCCACCACTTCTTCCAAAATATCTGTTCTATTGAACAAACTGCATATTCTCGTTCTTGCTGACAAACAATTTACTTCTCTACATTTCCCTTTTACTATCCTTCTATGGGTTATCAGCTATACTTTCTGTTTACACACTACAGAAGAAAATGCAGGTTCTCTCCAGTTGATATATATTCCCTGTATAACATGAATAGTTCCAACCAACACCACAGAGGTATATAAAATCTCACCATAACGATAAATACATATGTTGTCTTCCATCCAGGCCACGATGTCGACCCTCTGGTGACTTTGGGATTTCGGTGGTCAATAGCTATCCCTGTTATCTTGCTGTCTACGCTTAGCCTGCAACGTTACCGCGGCAGACTTAAGACTCGCTTCAAATGCTGTGGTTAGCAGCTTATTTAATGGGGCTTCCACCCACCGGACTATATACCCTTACCTGGACGCACGGTCTGACCCCAATGTTGGATTTTTTCTTGGGTTCTTGTTTATTTCAGTTTTTCCAGAATCTCGTCCGCGCTCATACCGCTGGCTAATAATCTCCTAACCACACTCTCGGCTTCTGCCTTCTTAGCTTCTTCAGCAGCCTTAGCATCTGCCTTGGCCTTCTTCGCTTCCAGGGATGCCACTTCTTTTTCGGCCTTCTTCAGAGCAGTCTTCTTCTCCTTCAAATCAGCCTTTAAAGTGTCAATGTTTGCGGTGATGGATGCGATCTCAGTATTCAGAGATGCAATAGTCTCCTGCTTCTCTACGATCTGGGATGCATAGTCTTTGGTGATATTAGTTTTGGGACGGTTTTTGCTGCCTTTCGTTCTGGGCATTGTGATAACCTCTTTCCTTTTATAGTGATTTAAGTATAGTACTGTGTTAAGGTAAGGGCAATATAGGCTTAATTAATGAATCATCGCATTTCTGCTCTCAATTGCATCAACTTGCTTTCAATATCAGCAACTTCCTTTTGTAGCGCAGCTTCGGTTATATCTATTGCTGGCTGGAAAATATTCATATTTCCCTCAAAGTGATTAAACTCATTCAACAATGTTTTTCTTGAAGTAAAAAACACCCTATTATTTCTCGCCTTGTCTTTTTGTTCCTGTGTTGCCCCTACCGCTGGTCTAAATGCCTTCTGAATAATATCCGCCAATAAAAGAACTTGTCCTTCTGTATGAGGTATATTAAAAATATTCACCAGTTCAGATTCAACTTTCATACGTGTATGATAATAAATCAATGTTTGTATCAACGTATCTGCCAAAAGGGGATACTCTTCTGCATCAATAATATCAAGCCCCGCAACTGGAGCATTTAATATGTCTGAAACAGAGATTATCTCTGTCGGCTCCACCTCATACCCGAAAGTCTTTTTATAAACATCAGCTATATCGAGCGATCCATTTTCAAAACCATGCATCAACCTAGAAAGTTGTCCATATAAATCTTCAGGATCGTTCATAATATGGATATATCCCCTCAAAAAGGGGATCATCGCCATTAAAAAAAGTCTTTTATCATGAATTATCGATTCTAATGTTCCGTTTTTATTTTGAAAAAGCTTTACCAAATCAGATAGACTAATTAGTATATTTCTTTCATCTTTTTTCACCGGCAAGAATCCATTTCGACCACCATCCACATTATTTAAAATATACAAATTAAAACAGTCTTTCAACTGAACATTTAGCAATCGTATCAAATCTGTGTTATGGGTCAAAATAATTTGTTTCTTATTTTCGAGAAATTTTATAATGCAAAAGACAATTTTATTCTTATATACCGAATCAAAACTCGATATTGGATCATCCAATACAATAAATTCTTGTCGTGAATGTCTCGCAAGAAGAAGTGCAAATGCTAGAGATATAAAATTTTGCTCACCACTGCTTAAATGCATTTCGCTTCTATCCAATCCAAGGAGTGCCTGATCATCTAGCATTAGCTTGAAATTATGATCACTGTCATCATCTCTTGTTATTCGAATATTGCGTCCGATATTCTCGCTAATAATTTCTTGAATGTAAAGCAGTTCTTCGCTGTCTAATGTTGGTTGTGCTTCTAATAAAGTTGAATACTCGTCCCACCAAGAGTACATAGAAGTCGGAATAAACACATTAAACAATGCAACGATCATTTCATCTACTATTTCATTAACACAGCTTAATATTGCTTCTCGAAGACTTGTAATTGGTTCTAACTCTCCATACGAAATAAATGCCAAAACTGTATTTTTGATTTCAAAAGGATCGCTCACCCCTAATTTTGAATCCATCGCAACATCTTTTAAAAGAGCTTTTGTTTTCACATCCAAGCTATCATAGATTCGCTTTCTTCTTTCTTGCTTTCTTTGAAGTAGTGAATCTCCATCAATGTGGTCGTTATCACAAACAATGCAGCTATGCAAGTGTTTGTACTTTCCCAAAATATTTATTGCATCATCATTTTGTTCAATTTCTTGTACATCTGCGTTCGCAACAATCTGTGCCAAATCAATTTGCAATAGACATTCTACAATTTTTACATTATTTATAACAAATTCTCTTTTCTCTCTATTAATATCTACTAGTCTTGGTTGTTTCTGCACATCACGAACATAAGTTAAAAAAAGACTCCTATCTATGTTTTTACCTTTTGATTGCTTATTTACGATATCTCTAACAAATGTATACGCTTCTGGGTTTCTGTCATGCATAACAGACAACAAATAGTCCGATACTTTTGTCGTTTTATAGTCATTCTTATATTCGGAATTTAATTCATTGAATGCTGTTTCAAATCCGTCTGCTATCTTCTTTTTCAGCACATATTCCCGCTTTATGTCCTGCCCAATCAGGTAATCGGATGTCTCTCCCTCTATAACATTACGGCTTATTTGATCACCAATAGTATGAAACGCTTTTGTTTCCGGTTGAATAACCTGATTACCATTATAGATTGCTTCAAACGATAAATCTTCTCTTGTTTTTTCATTGCCTAATACAGCTGTTAATGAACTTTTCCCTGTGCCATTAGGCGCATATACGACCGCAATTCCTCCTGCTGCTTGTGGTTGCTTTTTAAATTCAATTACATTATATCCATTTACAGAGAAACTTTGAAATTCTGGTTGAAATATACTTTGATTCTTTATACTATTAAATTCTAGTTTCATCGCCATTTTGTATATTTCCTCCTTTGTTCAACTGCAACTTTCAACATTTTCTTGCATCTTAGCCACACTTTCATGTGTTGCCTGCTGCTCACCACGAAGAGGTGTGCAAAGTTTCGAGCAACACAGGGAGCTTACGCTCCCAGTATATTATAAATCACTAAACAAGTCAGCCTTATACACGCCGTTCTCCAGCATTTTTTTGAAGCTGTCCTTTACGGCTGTAACGTCCTCATGGTAGGTCATACCATACCAAGTATCGTTGGTTTTCAAAACCTTCACAGACATCTTGCCCTGCTCCAATAATTCTCCAATAAAGATGGGGATCAGGTACTCTGCTTTCAGAGGATTGCTGGGTACTTCCTTCTCGAAAAACTCTTTGAAGCCTTCCTCCAGCACATCCAAGAACTCTGGAGTCAGGCCCCACATATTCATAGATACAAGAGAATTCACATCCACAGCCATGCCGTCTGCCTCTGCTCCGGTTGCAGTCTTCACAATATTCTTTGTTTCCACAACCTCAGTCAAGTTTCCATTCTCATCCATCTTGCAGATTCCACGGGTCACACCGCCATTATCAGACAGCGTGTTCTTCAGCACAAAGCCTGCCATGCAGGACTTGCCACCATTCACCAGATACTCATGTACGGCTTTGAAACCTTCTTTGCCATAGTAATCATCTGCATTGATGACGATGAACGGGGTCTTGATGACCTTCTTCGCTGCAAGCACGGCCTGACCAGTTCCCCACGGCTTTGTCCGGCCTTCTGGCAGAGTTCCCGGAATATCATTGATATCTTGGAAAGCATAGTCAACAGCTACATTATGAGAAGAACAAATGGAGGCAATGCGATCGCCGATAACCTCTTTGAATTCCTTCTCAATGTCCTTACGGATAATAAATACTACATGATTGAAACCAACTTCAATCGCATCATGGATTGAGTAGTCCATGATGATATGTCCAGCATCATCCACTGGCTCCAACTGCTTAATTCCCGTTCCAAATCGGCTGCCGATGCCAGCTGCCATAATAAGTAATGTTGTGTTCATATTTTTTCTTCCTCTTTTCATTATTTTTTGTTGCATAGCCCAAACAGCTACACCTATAAAACCGCCAAGCGTATTTTGGAAAATATCCGATAACTGAAATGTTCCTACTCTAAAAAAAAGCTGGCATATTTCAATTAAACATGAAAAGCCAAAGGAGGTCTTTACAATATTAAACAAGATTTCCTTGTCCAAACCATCTTGTTGACAAAATCCTAGCACTCCAAAATAAGCAAGTGGGACAAACAGAAAAACATTAAGCATCCCTTCCGTATTTAGGGTGCCATCTGAAGTGAAAACTCCCCATTCCCCAATTATATTTTCCCACGGACATTGCCATATACTGCGACAAATCAAAGTTCTAGACAGCACCATAAACAGGATGGTAAAGAATGCAAATTTATATCGAGTGATCTTATCCGTTCTAAGCATATGCCACTGATGAATAAGGCACTTCTTTAATCCTTTATGTTCTACTTCGGGCAAGGCGATCATACATATTACTGCGAAAATCAGCCCGAATCCTAAATATTGATATATACTATAAAAAACGTCATCAGCTACTGCTTGCATCTTTTCCTTTCCCTAATGTAATTGAATAGTATAGCAATTAAAGTCGCACTTCCTGCGCAAATAAAGAAGGAATACGAAATTATGGTAATCTTCCTTATACAAAACAAGTGCACACAATGCCACAAAGTACATATGGACAAAATATATTGTTCCACTTAAGTTTCTTAGTTTCTTATAAAAATCTCCATGAAGTTCCATCTTTGGACATTTATATATAATCAGGCAGAAGTAGCATGAAAAAGATTGGAAGGTCAAGCATCTGGCTGAGGTACTGCCCCCCCCCGATAAGGCTTATAGGAATTTTTATTAGATAAGCAAATAATGCAATCTTTCCCTTGTGAAGAATTTTTGTCAACTCACCTGACTTCTCAATGTCAGCAATATACATACCCAAAGAAACAAATACTAACGATTGAAAGAGACCATTTCTTGTCGTCGCAAAGATTGAGAAATAAATATTAACTGGAAATGCTAATAATGCCGGTAGCTTGTCTTGATGCCCCCCAAAAGCGGTAAGAACTATACCAACAAGATATGCCACTGATCCAAAACCTACAATCTTTTCTATTGAAATTCTTCTTGATAAAATATCTATAAGAATCAAGGCGAAGATTAAACCATTGAGATACCATAGCGCCCATGAATAAAAATTATCTCCCACGAGGATATAATTCCGAATACAAAGAGCTGCATATTCTACTGTTTTATTTCCTTCAATAAACCATCCATAAACTGTCAATGGCAAATATACGATAGACCATATGATATAAATATTAAAAATCTTTTTTATGCGGTAGCCAAGTTTTGTATGCAAATCTTTTTCCGGTTGTTTAACAATCAAGAAATATCCAGTACATGCATAAAAGAACGGTACTGCATAATTTGATATATTATAGTACACAACTTTGTCTAAGAGAACACTAACAGCTTGAAGTGGTCTCGTGTGTATCCCAATTACAAGATATGCACACAAAAATTTTATCAAATCTATCAGTTTGTAATCTTTATTGCGTTGCACTGCATCCATCATCCCACTTTCTTCATATTTAGGCCTTATGTGAGATTTTCCCTTTCACTTTATTCACAATCTCGAATATCAAGGTATTCTTCATAACTAAGTTTACTGCTGTGTATGCGATAACACCACATAAAATCTCTAATATAAGCCCAATAGTATTTGGCAATTTAAACTGCATAATGATGTAGACACTCAATGTCATCACTGCTGTACTAATAAGCCCCTTCGTCAATGCTTTCATATTAATGGTAAATTTCACCTTTTTCTTCATATAGATGAATTGAACAGCATTTGTGACCAGTTCACTAAATACAGAAGCTATTACAGCACCATTTTGAAGAAGTGTAGGAATTAAAGCTGCATTCGTTATAATATTTATCACAGATGCAGATGCTGAAGCAGGCAAAATAATCTTTTCGCTCTTTGTACTATAAACAAGCTGGTAACAGAACAAATCTCCAAAGCCTTTGATCAGAATCAGAGGACACATCAAGCGTATTGTTAAAACAGCGGGTTCAAAGGCCTCGCCGTATAAGAACTCAACTGCTTGCGGAGCAACAAGCGCCATTCCTACTGTCATCGGAAAAGTCATAAAACATAGGACTTGAAAACCTTTATCTAATAATTTATAAAATCCTTGTCTGTCATTGTCATAGTAATAGCTAAGTCTTGGTAGCAATGTAGCAGTAATAGCATTCGCCATAGTCAAAACCATTGCAATTGTCTTCTGTGCGTATGTGTAGTATCCAACAGATTCATCCGTCGCCAAGATATTAAGCATTGTCACATCAATTTTATTGTAAATACTCGATAAGAATATAATACACGCAATCAAGAGAACAGGTTTCATATGGCGTTTTAACTCGATTCTAGAGAAATCAAGTGCGACATATTTTCTTGCGTTCAGAACATTAAAAACATAATTTCCGCCTGTGGCCAAACTAGATATAAGCGCATATATTACATAATCTTCCCTTGTTTTCACAAATAAAAATAATGCCAAAAGAGAGAGGCCTTTAATAAGTAAGCTTCGCCCTGTAATATATCCATATTCTTCCAGGCCCTGATACATCCAGTCAATGTTAAGATAATTAAAGGCAATAGAAAGACCACAGGCTACATAAAGTGTCCATTGTCCATTAAAACCCTCATTAGCAACAACTAGACCAATGAATCCAACAACTGCCAAAGTTGTCGATATAATATTCACAAGTAGGAGCTCGGTGAACAATTTGTTTCTTTCATGTTTTTTTTCTCTAACTTTTGCAAACTCTCGTACTCCATAGGATGGCAATCCAAGTGCTGCAAGTGTTACAAAATAGGAAACAATATTCTGTGCAGAAGCCACTTTGCCAACGCCAACCGGCAGAAGAATCCTTGAGACATAAATAGATGTAGCAAAAGGAAACAGGATATTAGCTATTGTATAAATTACGTTATATATTGAATTTTTAGTTAATGATTTTTGCATTATCTTTTACGGACTATTGTCCAAGAACTCCTTCCATTATTTAACATCGGATTTCTACACAGTCAACCTTATTGGGACTTTTTCACCATCTTAGTTATCTTTTTTTCTACTCTATACGGCAAAGAAATAATCTTAGAAAACATATGAGCAAATCCATATCCAAACCGTTCTGTAAGATTCCATTCTATATTCTGAAGCTTTCTTTCTTTTTCGTTAATCCAAGTCATTGAAAATTGATGAATACTTACAGTTTTATCTGTAATTGTAATCTTCCCCGTCAGTGGTGACTTCGGCGAAAACACCTCTTCTTCATAGACCACAATTCCTGCATCTAAGTGTTGATACGTTCTTCTTGTATCATCTAGTCCATATTCTTTTAGAATTTCCGTTTGATAATGCGGACACGCAATTAAATTCAGTGTTCCATCTTCGTTATAAAAGGAAATCCTATCATATAAATCAAGAATCTTTTTCAAAGCTGGATGGCCTTTCTCTGCACCAAATCCCAATCCAAACGCCACAGAATTCTCATAGCTTCTTCCTAGTTTGTCTAGCAATGGGTCTCTCATTTCCCACCCACAATACATTCTATCATTTAAAAAACTATCAAGCTTCTTTACTAACTCAACATCAGTGTCCATATATATGCCACCGTACTTATACACAACATCAATTCTGGCATAATCAGATACAAAAGCCCATTTTTTTTCTTTATAAGCTGCTTTCATATATTCATTGCTATTTACATCGTAATTATTTTCATTCCATTCTATTATCTTGTAGTCTGGACAATACTTTTTCCATGATTCAATACAGCGCTTTGCTTCTTCTGGAAGAGGATTCCCTCCAAACCAGCAATAGTGTATTACTTTAGGTATCATAAATTCATCCTCGTCTTCCTTTTACTATTAAATGACTAGGTCACAATATATATTCAGATTGTCTTTCTAACGATCTGCTTCCACTTTCTGGTTACCCGCTTCTTATAATTATCAATCCAGTACAAATATGGCCATCCGATTGTTAACAAATGTAGTTCGCTACGATTTTTCGGCAACTCTTGCTCAACAAACCTATCTGGTAAAATTTCAAAGCATGCATCTTGTACAGACGCTTTAACACGCATTTTACGCATTTGGAGATGAATATAAGCAAATTCTGTCTTCACAAGTTCACTACCATTCCACTCGATTCGCAAAACATTTCCATTATTCCAATAATACCGTGCCTTTTTATACGTTTCATTAACAAAGTCGTGTTTAGAAACATCATAAAATGCTCTAATAAATTTTGCAGAAAAGATAGAAGGATTCATGCTTAAATCCTTTTCGTAAATCCTTGCTCCATCTTCACGAAAAATACTATGAACATTGTCATGACCATTACAGTCTTCATCGAACACAAATATTTTGTCCGTTGTAAATGCTTCTTTATATAAAACGCGTCCTTTAAAAGACTTCATAAAGCGACGATTATTATCATACGTATTTTTATATATTGTCAAATGTCCCGCAGCGAACAATTTATCATAGTCCTCGTTCAACAATGGTGTAACATTTTTTTCGAGGTTTCCAAAAATCAAATCGCAATCACAATGACCCCAGTAATCAAAATCCTTAATGTATTTCTCAAACAGAAAACCATAGGCAGGTTTGTAATCACATAATTTATACGCTGATTCAAGTACAATCTTAAATCCAAATTTTTCGTTAGCTATCTTACGTATTTCATCAAGTGTAGTTTTAATAACATGAACATTTTCTGGACAGACATAATTAAATTCATTGTCAGTAAAAATCATCCATGTGTATGTAGGGTTAGCCCCACATGATTTAAGAAAAAGCGGGAAATAATTATTAAATTGTCCAAAGTACGGTAAAATCAAGACACATCTTTTATTTTTCTTTCTCATCATCAAAACAATACCTCATAAATTCTTCATAATTTGAAAATTCAGGAGCATGTTCTTCCATATACTCAATTGACTGCTTTTCTGTATTGCCTAGCTTAAGCTTATTTAAAAACACATTATTTATTAAAACGCTACTTTTTGTTTCAAACAGCATAAAGTACTCATGAAAAACCTCTGGATCGGGCCGACGTTTAAAACGCTCATAATACCTCTGAGCTAATTCTTTCGCTTCAGCCTTTTGTTTAGCGTAACGTTTGTCAAAGAATTCATTAATACTCATCAACTTTCTCGCTGGAACGCCCGCATAAACGCTGTCAGACTCGCAATCCTTTGTAACTAGACTCCCTGCTCCAACCACAACGTTATCGCCTATTTTCACATTTCTTTCTATAATTGTATTCATACCAATAAATACATTGTTTCCTATTTCGACTATACCACTAGCTCCAAGGATTCCCCCCCCCCCCCGACAATTTTTAAGAACCGACCATGAATAATCGTGTGTTAAAATTTTTACACCCTCAGTAATCCTTACATGATCACCAATAGTAATCATCCACGGATACTGCTCATCAATTAGCGTCTTTGTCGGGACATATATAATGCAATCGCTTCCAATTTTCATTCCTATCGATCTTAAGTGTTCAATATAAGATGATGATTCTGCCTTATACCCATAAGCAGCCTTTCTCAAAATGCTTTTTATATTCACTTTAGCAATCCTCCTTAATTTCGTTGCTATCATACTGCATTGCTACAAAACCAATTGCCATTCCAAAATAAATTATATAAGCTGTATCCACTCGAATTGCTGAGCTGTGCCACATCAAAAAAATCATAGCCACTGCGAAAATAGCACTTGTTGTCATATACGGCCGGCTCGCATTAGAATACCTTTTCAATTTTGCCAACAATGTAATAATCAATGTAACAAAGAAAAACACGTACAACCCAAAACCGATAATTCCACATTCTAGATACGTCCATTGATTTGTAAACCAACGATAATTATAATCTCCATAGGCTCTATAAAAGTCACTCTGAAAAAAAGAGAATGTAGATGTATCACAATTACCAATACCCAAACCAAACCACTCTTTAATCGGAGTTCTCAGGAATAAATTATTAATCACTTGGAATGATCCGACACGTGGAATTCTATACCCCTCATCAAAAGTCGCAGTTGCATAATCCATAAAATTCTTTTTATTAAAAAGAATATTCAACATATCCGGTGCCAAACGATCAACCAAATTGATAACAACCACAAAGCCCAGTAATAAACCAACTAGAATACCTAACTTTCTAACTGTAAGACCTTTTTCAACATATTGATTAATCAGTGCTGACAAAATAATGCATAACACGGCCAACATTAACATCATCTTTTCCTCAGCCATTGCACCTAGCATAAATGTAGCCGCAATAATAAACGCAAATTTTTTGAATGTAGTTTTTTTAGCAAAATAAAGGCTTGAGTAAAAGCATAAAAGCAACAGGCAGAATGGATTCAAGCCACCACCGCCCCAAAAAATTCCTCCACCAAAATCATCGCTAAAAAGCCCAAGGACAAAATACTTATATATACCAACAAGCGCATTAAATATTTGTGACGCAAAATAAAATCGAATCACTTTTTCGACATCATCAAGTGTAAAAAAGAGAATTACTCCAAAAAACAATATAAAATAGCGGCAGAGATTTCTTATTCCCCAAAAAATGAGCAACGGTTTTACATAATTTATTCCAGCGCCAACCATTAAAAACAGCAAAAGTGCAATCAAAATATAGAGAAGAGGGGCGCATCGATTTTTAATCTCCTTAATATACTTTGCTTCAAAGTAAAGCAACATCAAATTCAAAACATCACACAAATAGAATGTTGAAAGGCTAATACCAAACAAACTATACGCTACAGAGAACACAATGCATGCGTATAGTATCCAAAATATACACTTCTTTGGTGTAACTATAAATAATTCTCTTCGCATGCTTTTATCTCCCTAAATATTGTTGAGCTCTTATCAACACGATAGTGCTGAAACTCATCTTATGTCTAATACAAAAATGAATCATTCTTCTTGCTCTTGAAAAACTAGCATCTGGTACCAACCGTACAATTTCTTGAACCATCTTATTTGCGCACATTTTGGAAATCGAACGATGGATTTCTTTAACACCAATTTCTTTTACACAATTGACTTCGCTTTTCATACAAGCAAGCAAGTTATCCAAAAAAGGTCTTTTAATCCTGTATCTCACTTCATCGCTATAAACATCTGATGCACATAATTCTTCTAAATGCAGTTGAAATGCGACAAGCTTTTCAAAGCGATCCGGCTTATATACATGTGTAAGCGACTGGTCATTTTCGCAATAATAATAATATGCCTTCTGTACAACACTAACACTATGTACATTCGGCATGAGTTTCATTAGCGAATACACATCTTCACTAATATACTCTCGTTCGGAGACAAAATGGAAGTTGCATTCTACCAATAGTTGTCTTCTATATAAGCAACTCCATGCACTCATTAACAAGTCACTGGCTGTTCCTGTTTTAGGATCTGTACAAATTAACTCTGGTAAAAATTTTGATAAAACTTCTTCACCTTCATACTTTTCCAACGGTGTTTTTGGAATAAATGTTTTGGTAATATTCCCCTGTCTATCGACGTCATGATGTCCAAATTCAATCAAATCTGGATTATCGGAAATTATGACTGTATATAATTCTTCAAACAGTCTTGTATCAATATAGTCATCACTATCAAAAAAAACAATATAATCTCCAGTAGCAACATCTAAGCCAGAATTTCTCGCCTCACCCAGACCAGCATTTTTTTTATGTACGACCTTAATACGATCATCAACTTTTGCCCAATTATCACACATTTGTGGGCAATTATCTGGAGAGCCATCATCAACAAGAATAATTTCAAGCTTTTTGTAGGTCTGATTCATGACACTATCAAGGCATCTATTCAGATATTTTTCCACATTATAAATTGGCAGTACAACACTAAATTTAATTTTTTCTTCTGTTTGATTCATCATATTCTCCTCATAGATGCGCTAAACTGTATTTTTCATACAGCAGTACTACAATTACATATCGTTAACAATAATTCTATACTTCTCATCCCATGTTAGCTTACTGTTCACATATTTATAACCATTCAGGCCCATCTGCTTTGCTAGTTCTTTGTCTTGTCCCAGTGTTACAATTGCTTTGCAATAGTCTTCCTTGATGTTGTCAAGTGCCTGTTCCGTATTTATAAATACACCGCAGTCAACTTCCTTTAGCAGTCTACAGAAACTTGTATCAAATGCAACAATTGGCACTGCATATGCCATTGCTTCAAGTAGCACATTTCCACTTGTTTCTCTAAGACTCGGTAAAACAAAAACATCTGCCTGCTGATATGCTTCAGCAATTTGATTCAGCGGACGGTTACCCATTAATTTTACATTTTTTCCAATATCACTATCTGCTATTTGTTTTTCAATTAATCCACGATCATCGCCATCACCAAAAATCAAGAGTTCCCAATTCATATCTGTAGGCATCAAAGAAAGAGCGTCAATAAGAAAAGCTATTCCTTTTTTTCCAATCAATCTTCCTACAAAAACGATTTTGAAAATATCGTTGTTTCCATTCCGAATAGGAAGATTTTTGTATTCATCTCTTAATGCCAACTCCGGCATTAATGGCACATCTTTTCCTACGATGCGAGAAATTTGCTTTTGAGTTTCATTATTTATGCAATATATCTTATAATATGAGCGCAGTGCTTTCTTATAAAAGGGATTCCATGAACAGCTCTTATTTACAAACTCTCTAAAACTCGCAACCAGTTGATTCTTTTCATAGACCTTCAAGGGCCTTGGTGTTACCTGTGCACCACCCATTGGTCCCCAAATCACCTTTGCACCTTTAGCCTTATATAACTCACTTGGGATTCTGTAATCATTCATAGTAACATGATGAATTACATCAAAACGGATTCCTGAATGTTTAACCCAAAGCCATGCCCAATGCTGCCATAAAATATAATACATATGATGAAAAGCGGAATGCTTTTCTCTGAACCAGTTAAGTGCATTAGGGACATCAACAGTAACTAATTCGACATGTTGTATATTAAATTCTTTGAGACCTCTTCTCGTGTCCTTCTCATTGAATTTCTTAGTAAGAAGGATTATTCTATCTCCTTCTTTATAGTTTTTCTCGTACTGTAAAACCCAATTCCAACCAATACTATCCTCTGAACCCTTATAAGGGTTCACGCTATATGCAGAAATAAGATAATTCACCATTTCACCTCCCAAGAATCAATGTTGAAAGCATATGATTTTTTCTAACGACGTATTTTGACAGAAAAATCGGAGCAATCAATCCAAAAAACAGCATCATCCATGCGTATACTAAATAATCAAATCCTAAAATTTTGCCACATACAACAAAAATCGCCTGCTGCACATAATAGCCAATCATATATATATCCATTCCATAATCACCTAGCACCATCCATAGCTTTTCTCCACAATGGTAATGTTCAATCTGCACTGCAATAACAAAAAGCAGAAATACGCCAATAACGGTTACTGCAGTTGCCAAAATCCAAGACTGAGACTTATAAATACTAACAAACGCAAGCATCATATATCCTACGGAAACAACCGCTATTAACACTATTCCTTTTACTGACATGAGTAGTTCGGAATTCTTTATTATTTCAAAAAGATACTTTCTCACAGCACCGCCCATAAAGTAAATCCATGCGTAACTCAGGAAAAAGCCAACAATATATCCAGACTGTTTTAATACAACAGTGTTTAGCATATATAGTACAAACATAACACCCGCTAAAACCGTACGACTCACACTATCAAATAAGATTCCCAAAATAGAAATAACAAACAAAGCATACAGAAACCAAAGACCACCATTCGGATTGTTTCTTCCAATTAAAACATCTACTGCAAGAGTAGAATAATTAAGTGGATTCCTTGCAAATGCTCCAAATAATAGCTTAAGAACGGCTGTGACCACTGTTAAAAAGAAATACGGCACCATCAGCCGCTTAGCTTTTTTTACAATAGCTTGTTTCTTTTCGCTAATGCTACGTCTTTTCTCGCCTTCAAGAAATCCGCTAATAAAGAAAAAAGCTGGCATATGAAAACAATAAACAAAACTTTTTATAAAACCCAAAATAGTAGGCATTTCTGTCGGATTAAAAGAATGTCCAATGACGACACAAAGCACAGCCATTCCACGCATTATATTTATTTCATTAAAATATTGTTTTTTACTTTTTTCCATTGTCAAGCCTTTCTTTTTCTATCTCTAAAAATTGTTCTACCCTTTGTTTTGTAGAAAGTTTGTATCTGTATTTCATACAGTTTTCAACATACATTTCACTGTTAGAAACCACATCATTCAAATTGGATTCATCCCACTGTTTCTTCGCAATACCCAGCTGATATTCTTTGATATAGGTAGAATTTAGCGGAACATCCGTAGTTACAATGGGCGTTCCAACTGCAATCGCTTCTACAATGGAAATCATATTGTTGTCTTTCACCGTATTAACAAGCAATGCCTTTGATTTAGACAAAATCGGGAGCAGTTCATCGTGTGTCATCTTTCCAGTGAAAATCACATTCGGAGCAATTCCCAGAGTCTGTGCCATACTCTGAAGTTTTTCCTTCAGCTCTCCTTCGCCTATAATGTATAATCGGCATGTAGCATTATACTGGTTCAGATACTTGGCAAACTTTTCAAGGATTCCATCAATTTTCTTTCGTTCAATCAGTTGCGAACACACCACGAAACTGTTATCTTTCTCAGTAGATGCTTTAAACTTATCGAGGTTGACACCATGATCAATTACTTTTACATCCGTATTTTTGCAGTATTTCTTCACAAAGTTTCTTGCCTCTACTGAGCGTGCAACAACCTTTGCATTTCGCATGAAGAGCCTTGCTATAACTCCGTACCAAATCTTTGAGGGTATTTTCTTCATAATGGCATTATGCTTTGCAAGTTCATGCCAGATAATTGTCTTGTCTGGTGCTACTCGATATGCCATCAAAGAGTTCAGTGAGAACACTTCGCTTGTAATAATCAAATCGTATTCTGTACGATGTTGTTTTACATACTGATACGTCTCTGGCATAAACGGCAAGCAGTGCGGCATGCAGACTTTTTGGCACTTACACTTCCACCACAGTACCTCAAATGGATATGTTTCGCTTTTTGTCGGTTTGAACGGCTCTCCTCCAACTAGCGTTACAGAATGACCCATTTCATGGAACGCCAAGCAAAAATCATACATCATTGTGTCTTTTATTGATGCAGTTCTTTTTATATTTTTTGTTTCCGATGTGTACATAATCGGATTAATAACAAGTACTTTCATTAAATATCTCCTATCATCTACTGACAGAAGACATTTAGTTACTTAATCAATCGAATTACTGTGCTTTGTTCCATCGGGCGTATAAGAGCAATCCCCCCGGTATGCACACTGTTGCAAGAATTTTATGTCTTGATTTGCGAATCAAGTCAATAACTTTGACTCCCGCAAATCTTCCATATACAATATATTGTAGTCCACCTTTGATTCTATATCTTGTCTTTAAGTCGGACTCCATGAATTCCTCGGCTCGATGCATACACCCAATCGGCGAAGCGATATTATGCTTGCGACGATTATTGGTCAATCCACCTTCGAGATAATTTCCAACATAAATGGCCCTATTAATATGTACCATCTCATATTCTCTGGCCATTCTAACCCAAACAAGGTCTTCCCCAAGAAATTTCTCATTCGGGTATTCAGGAAATGGGAATTCCTTCAAGCAATGTGTTTTGAACACCTCTGCCTTATCTGCGCCGGTGTCATCACCATTTACGCGCACATCAATATAGGAACCTATTTTTTCATTTACATCAAACTTCTTGCCATTGACTTTACCATCAGGGAATGCTCTAAGAAACGCATATCCACAGATATTGTTTTGTGACCTGTATTTCTTGTGAATCTTCAGTATCGACTCAACTGCATCATCTGTCACACAGTCATCCGAATCAACTATAAAGGTAAGCTCGCTGCAAATGGTCTGTATTCCTACATTTAAAGCAGTGTGTTTTCCGCCATTGTTCTTATAAATATATCGTATTGGAAAATCACTTTTTTCTTGTAACTGAGTAATTAGATCTTTCGTACCATCAGTACTTCCGTCATCAACTACAAGCCACTCAAACTCTTTTACAGTTTGCTTTTGTAGCGAATCCCAGAGGCTTTGTAATCCCCCCCCGATTAAAGGTAGGGGTTAAAACTGTTACTGTCATTTTATGCTCTCACTTTTCTAGCTAAATTATCCTGGACAACCTTCAACACACTTGACAAAAGTAGTGTTAGCCCAATCGTCCACAATACAATTTCCAAGTTACCTACTTGTTTTCCTTCCGCTGTCTCCTTTTCAAAGAAATAAAGAATAAACGGATGGATGATATAAATTTCATAAGATATTGTTCCTAACCAAATCAGAAACCTTTTCTGTATCTTCACTTTTTTCAATAATTCAATCAAAGGAACAATAAATGCAATTGTGATAATATTCCGAAGAACCGTCTGAAACAATTGATTATCAAAACCTAATATGCTTAGAACAAGCCTCCCAGTAAAAAGAACTACAAACATTGTGGCCACAATAAATTCTTTTTTCAAAAAATTTGTTTCAAAACACGCAGCTATTTTTTTCTCGTGTTCAGCCCACAGAACTCCGAGAGGCATTCCAATAATGGATGCATACATCTCATCTCGTGGGTTAACAAAAGCACTAATTTAAATATACGCAATTGTTATGCCTACAAAGCAATATGTTCCCACATCGATTTCTGTATGTTTAAACACTGTGTAGAACACAATGTATGCAGCTATTATCACCCATATAAACCAAAGTGGTTGAATATATCGAATTGTGAATGCTTCAGCGAATGCTCTTGCAGGTGTCTGCCCCCCCCCGATAATTTCTAGCCCTATCCAGGTGATTGCGACTATCACATAGGGAGCAATAATATTCAAAAGTCTTTTAGACAGAAACCCTTGAAGATAATTTTTCTTTTGCAGTAACCCACAGGTCAATCCATAGCCGGACATAAAGAAAAAGAATCCAACAATCGGAAACGCAATGTACCAAATCGGTTTCACATATACAGGTAAATTTGATAGCCGAAACGATATATGATGCAACATAATAACCATTGCTGCAATTCCTTTACAGCAATTCGTTGTCGTCCTATCCAATCGACCACTCATTACTTCGTCTCCATCTGCTGTGCGATATCGGCATCCACGATTTCCTCGCCGGTCTTATGCTTCAGCTGTTCCTTGGATGCCTCACTCAGACCATTGTTGATCACGCAGTTCATGTCGCAGGTGCTGCACTTATCCAGATCCTCTTCGGTAACTTTGCCATCACGGTAGTCACGGCAGATCTTCAACTCGTACATGCTGTACGGATGCTTGGT
>NZ_JBWJVP010000199.1:0-2852 GCF_056339915.1 Blautia sp. ZXY-1-B12
ATAGGGCTTCAGTACATTCTTATAGCTCTCTATCTTTGATGTGAGCATATCTTTGTTCAGATATTCCCTCAGATCCAGAATGGCATCATTTAATTTTTCCCGGAAAGACCGTGACTTCAGACACCTTTGAAACAGAATATTTCCCCAGTAATTGCTGATTCCCTTTTCCCAGCTGTTCTGATCCGAAAAATTCCTTAATTCATATTCCGGTCTCATCAGACAGCCATCGTTATCCCAGGCAATAAAGTACCAGATATCTGAATTCAGAGGACTGTATAAATAAACATTTCTGTTCTGTGTGTCTACGTTTCCCATCAGAATCTGAAATGCCATCCAGTAAACAATATTTTCTTCATCAAAATGTTCTTTCAGTACATCTTCAATCCCTATAGAATAATCATTCAGATCTGTCAGCATATCGATCAATTTGGTATGATCTGAATCCCCTTTTATTTCCAGCATTTTTTCAAAGGCTGTCTTATCATATCCTGCATCATCTTCTTTTTTTATAATATCCTCGTAGCGATAAAATTCAAAAGAATTAATCTTATACAATTGTCCGTTTGAATCCAGTCCATGACTCTTTAATGCCGTCTTATTCAGTTGTTCAACCTGTGTATAAATTCCATAATCCTCAAATTTTCCACCTGATTCTTCTGTATTATCCTTTACATACAAATGCACAAACTGTGTACGTAAACCAACCATCTGAGGAATTCCCCTGATCAGATCATATGCCAGCTTATTTCGAAAGCGCATTCCTTCTGTCATATGTTTATTCAGGTTAATGGTTCTCTGGCCTCTCCACGTTCCTTTATTCTTTTTTAACTCAATTTTATAATTTTTTTGTGCATTCTGGCTGGATGTCTGGCCCCTGATCTGAACAGTTGCATTAGGCACGCGTTCTCCATATCCGACTTCCCCTTCTGTCGGTCCATTCTCATCTCCCACCTGCAAAAGTCCTGCCACCTGATATCTCTCCACTCCCATATCTTCGTAATCATAAACAGAATAGCTGTTGATTTCCTTCCATGTATGATATGTATTTTCCGATGAATTTCCCTTAGATACAGTAAGATACATGGTAACAACACTGGTATCATCATCATTTTCATACAAAGAATCCTTATCTCTTAAATGAATCTCATTGATTTCTTCTTTCTCCGCTTTTTCCGCCTTTACCTGTTCTGTTTTGTTATCTTCCTGTACTGTCTGATCCTGTGAAGAGTTTCCCGCTTTTTCCAGAGTGCAGCCTCCACAGAGAGAAAGACTGACTAATACTGCACTTATCAGATTTATTTTTTTAATTCCTGTCAACGCTCGTTCTCCTTTCCAGTTTCTCATCCATAAAATATCCGATTCTGGTAAATACCCCCGATTTGTCTTCTGCTACCACCGGCTGTATGCTGAGAATATAATATGGCAGACGTCTGGTATAACGTTCCAGACGGATCATAACTATAAAATAAAACAGTACACATCCTGCAAGAAACCCAAAGCCATAATATACCTGCGGACAAAACAGTGAAATCACAGTAAACACAGAAGTTCCCACGGCAAAAATTACAGAAGCAGCCAATGCTCCCCTGTAATCTGTAAAATATAAAAGAAGCAGAAGCATCGTATTTGCAACTGCATAAATGCCGTAACCAACACAAAGTGTCCGGAAATATCCATACATCAGATCATTAAATCCCAAAGGAAGGTACTTCAAAAGACTCTCACCCATTGAAATCGCCAGCGCAGTAGTCAGTAACTGCTTCAAAGCGGTATATTTCAATTCTCTGTTCAGTACATCCAGCATTTCTGTACCGGCCTGCATAATATCCTTAATGGTTCCCCCATCATTGAATAAACTGTAATAATTCCTGTATTTCGGATAAAAATTAACTTCTACAGAAACCACAAAATTTACAGTGGTGATCAGAATTGTCAGAAATGCGATCAATGCCGGTACGTCATGTGACGGTGCCCCATAAAAAAGCCCTTTTACCTGTTTCCCCAGCGGTCCGGCCCACATGATCACAAGGTGGGCAAACAGCCCGATATTAATGCAGAGTCCTGTAAATGCCAGCGGCAGAAACTCATCTGCCCACCTTAAAAATAAGAATGCACTGATATCACTTTGTGGAAAATACTCATACAGTAAAACAACATCCCATAAAAGCATGATCCCATATCCAATGCATACCGCAGCCATCAATGCTTCCACATGGGAAATTCCCAGAAACAACAATAAAGCTCCCGAAAGAAAAGTAACAGCGATCGCAGCAAGAAAGGATAACATAATTCCTCTGTAATCTTTAATTGCAGTAAGATAACTCATCGCATTCCATGTAACGATCAGTTCTCCAAACAACTCAAAACATAAAAACTTATCTATAAGCCCAACTCCGGAAAATATCAGAAAAATCCCATATAAAATTCCTCCTGCAATGAGCATTAAGCCTGTCGAACCCCAGAAAGATGACAGAACTGCCTCATTTTTTTCTTCATAAAGCATATCTGCAATAAATCTTGTTACTACCATTGACAAGAAACTGGTTACCGTCAATGATGCAAGAAGTGTATATGTGATCATGCAGACCAGTAATTCTCTGCTCTGTTTCGGAGCGCCTGTCCTGTCACACAAAAACATAACCCCCAGCAGAAGTACGATACCAAGCAACATGGGACCGGTACAGATAATCCCTGCATATCCATAGGCGCGGAAAGAAGCAAACAGCCCTCTTCTGCTGAACAGTTTTTTGAGTTCAAATCCAATCCCTGCCATATGCTTCCTCCACCTCCCTGTAAAGTTTTCTGTATTCACTGATCATGCGCTCATGCCTGTAATATGCCTTAGTTCTTGC
>NZ_JBWJVP010000200.1:0-24794 GCF_056339915.1 Blautia sp. ZXY-1-B12
AGTTTACATGAGAAAAATTCGAATAATGTTAAAAATATTAACAAAATAAGAATAAGAATTGATTCTTGAGATATAACAAGATATACTGAGTACAGGTGAATGGAGCTGAAAGGAGATGTGATAGAGATGAAATACGTTGTTCGGCTTTTGGGAATAGAAATCAACAACATAAAAAACGTGATACATGGTGAAATTGAAATGCCCCAAAATAAAAAGGGAAGCATTTTAGGAATCTATGGAGCTAATGGATCTGGAAAAACAGTAGTTGTAGACTGTATGGTATTGCTGAAATATCTTCTTTCCGGACGTCAGATCCCGGCGAATTTTTATTACTATATAAATGAAGCAAGTGGTACCTCCACTGTAAAGTATCGCTTTGAACTAAAAATCGAAGAAAAATGCTATCTGGTAGAATATGAAATTGAACTGCAGAAAAACGGTAAAAAGAGCTTCTGCATCAGCAAAGAAAAATTCAGCCAGAGAGAAATGTCCGAAGGAAAACGGATCACACCTGTTTTTGATTACCAAAAAGGCAGGAAAGAGCTTTTTCGTCCGGTGAAATTGTATGAGCGTTTTTCTAAGGATATCCAGAATGTTATTGCACTTGGAGTCGCAGAGCAGGCAACACAGAACTATAATGAGGAAAAGGGTGTTCCGGAGGTAAGTTCCTTTTTATTTTCAAGAAAAGCACAGGAAGTCTTTGAAAAAGCTGAAGGTGAGGCTGCATTGCTTTCTCTACTGAGTCAGTGTTTTCAGAAATATGGAATTTATGATCTTGCTGTTGTTGAAAACGCGCAATACGGTTATTTATCCTTAAATCTGGAAAATATGCCCGTTAATATTGACTGGCCGGATACGATACCAAAAAAAGGCGAAAGCATCTTCTTACGCTTCACAGATATAAATGTGGTGCCAAAAGAAGTTTTTCCTTATGTAGCAAATACGATCAAGCAGATCAATATTGTAATAAAATCATTAATACCTGAGATCAATATAGAAATTTATAATGCGTTTGATAAGCTATTGAAGGAAGGAAAAGACGGAGTGCAGTTTGAAATCATTGCCATGCGTGGAGAGAACCGGATTCCGCTTTTGTATGAATCCGCAGGAATAAAGAAGCTGATTTCTATTTGCAGTAATTTAGTTGCCTGCTATAACAGAGAGTCTTATTGCCTTGTGGTAGACGAGCTGGATTCTGGTATTTATGAGTATTTGCTGGGAGAATGCCTAGAAGTTATGCAGGATAAAGCTAAAGGACAATTGATCTTTACATCACATAACTTACGCCCATTGGAAATCCTTGAAAACGATGCTCTGCTTTATACGACTGTGAATCCTGAGAATTGCTATATAAAATCTACTTATATCAAAAATACGCAAAATACCCGGTTATCTTATTTGCGGACAATCAAGCTTGGCGGGCAAAAAGAAAAGCTCTACAATGAAACAAATATATATGAGATGGAGCTTGCTATGAGGCGGGCAGGAAGGATACGTGCTAATGACTAAAAAAGTTATTCTGTTTCTTGTAGAAGGGCCGACGGATGAAGATGCACTGGCTGTTATATTTACGAAACTGGTAAACGATCATGAACGAAATATTTTGATGCACATATAGAGGCAAAAAATAAGGATCGGCTGATCCGTAGAAATCTAAGCAAGAGAAAGATTGTATATTCTTTGTATAACCGGAAAACTGTGGCAGGATTTCCCTACGAGATCTACTATTTTTCCAGAAATATGGAACATGTGCTGCATGACCGGGCAGAAAATCTGACTGATGATGAAAAGGAAGATCTGGCATTTGACATCGCAGACCAATATACAGATCAGCTGGAAAAATTCCTGGAATATTTACATGACGATGGTTTTTATGTATGTGGTACTTATAAAGATACCTGGGAATTTATCATGGATGGAAATAATTCACTGAATCGTTATTGCAGTTATTGCAATGTGGCTGTCTTTTTTGAACAGCTGGAAATTGGGTAAAACTGGTAAAAAAAATCCGTTGACTTTTACCGTATTCTTCCATTGTAAAATTTTTTGCTGATCCGAAAAACGGAACTTTGGGAAACAAATAAACCACCTGCTATGCGGGTGGTTGTAGTTATCCTGCTTTTCGGAGCATTTATGGGAACATGGATGAAAGACAAAACTTTTGCTTTCCTAGATGGGAAGTTTGCGAAAAACGAGCCCCATGATTTTATTTAAATGCTTGCAGAAATTTAATGGAAAATTTCTAAGAAATATAACATTTTAATTTTCAGGTCTTTCTGGATGGACAGGAACAATAATGGTCTATCCGGGAAGGCCTTTTTTTACTGCAGGAATGTTGTAAAACGGAACTTTTGATGGAAATACGATTGCAGAAAAATAAAAAAATGTTAGTTCTGGCTATCATGTCCAGTATGCCGAAAATCATTTGGAGAAGGCGAAGGACGTGTTTATGAAAGTGATGAATATCCTCTAGATTTATATAGCCCAGTGGAAGGAAAAATAGAAATTAAACTGAGTTGATAAAAAAATATAAAAAAAAAAATTGACAATTATATTCTACAGTTGTAGAATATAATTAACTTCTACAGATGTAGAAAATAAAACTCTAGGAGAATCCACGATGAAGACAAAATTTATGACACTTATGACGGTAGCAACACTTGGGATTTTTTCAGCTGCAACGGTTATGGCAGCAGGAAATAACGATTTCTATACACAGCCGCCGGCTGGATCTGAATGGGAAAAAGCAGATACTGAAGGTACCTATGCAAGCTATACGAACGGAAATGATTATGTAAATATCTATAAATATTCGCTGGAGGATGTCAAAACAGGGATTGCCAAATGCAATGACACATACGATGCCTGCTATCAGACAATTTATTCAGAGGGAAATAGCCTGTATATGGCAGTGGGATATGCAAAAGATGCAGATGACATCAGTGACGTCAGAAAATTTGTAGAATATATTTCTTATCCCGGAAATCCTTCGCTTACCAGACAGGAGAATGAAAACCAGACCGATGATTCTTCTGATGATTCTGATAAGGCAACTACAGATACTGCCAGTCAGAAGTCAGGAGGAGATTCAGATATCCTTACTACCTCACCAATGACATTAGTTGACAGTGATGGAAATACCATTGAGATTAATTACATTCTTCACAAAGATTATTCTTGTGAATATCGTGGAGATGATGGAATGAACTATACCGATAATGGGGATGAAACTTATACCGACGAAAATGGAAATACCTACTCAGCTCTGAATGATGACACTCATCATCTGGGATATACGTTGGAACAGCATGACCTTCAGGATGCAAACGGTAATACTGTGACGGTTACGGAAACTACAAATGGTGATTATTATTTCCAGGACAGAAAATGGTACAGGATTTACGGACAACGGAGACGGGACATGGAGTGATGAAAATGGCAGCAGTTATACAGAAATAGACTGATAGTGGTCAGTAGCTGCAGGAATGGCAAGGGCATTTGCAAATTGTGCAAAAGCCCTTGCCATTTCCGTGAACCGTGGTAAAATAGAATTATTCCTACATTTGTAGAAAATATGTAACAGGAGGTATGAAAAAGTGAAAAAAACTTACCAGAGACTTCCGGAATCAGAGTTGGATATTATGCTCGTTCTTTGGAATAATACTCCGCCAATGACCAGACCGGAGATTGAAAAAGTGATCAATACGAAGAAAAAGCTTGCATCAACAACAATTTTGTCATTGCTGACCAGATTGGAGAACAAAAATTTCGTGGAAGTGACGAAACAGGGAAAAATGAATCTGTATACACCCTTGGTTTCGCAGTCAGATTATCAGGCACATGAAAGCCAGAGTGTTCTTGAGAAACTTTATGGGAATTCACTAAAAAAGTTTGTAACTTCACTTTATCATGGAAAGAAGATCAGCTCGGAAGAAGTCCAGGATCTCAGTGAATTTCTTAAGAACCTGGAGGACAGGGAGGAATAGCAAATTATGGAGGTTCTTGTTCTGCACATTCTGAAACTGAATATTATTGCAGCAATAGTAATTTTACTGGTAAAAGTGCTTGCGACTCTGTTTAAAGGACGTGTATCAGCGAGATGGAAGTACTTTATCTGGCTGTTGATTACGATAAGCCTTTGTGTTCCGGTGCGCCTTCCGGCGAATCTGGCACTGGTGGATTTCAAAGTACTTAGAAGCAGTCAACAGAATACGCAAAACCCGAAGATAACGGATTACGCAGTCAGACCAGAGGAAAGTCAGAAGATAACAGAAACCGTATCATCTGCGAGCAATGACATGAAAAATCTGACAGAAATCCCGGAACAAAAGAGAACTGTCAGGTACGAATCAGATAAATGGCTGGGAATTGTGGCTGTGATTTTTGTTGCTGTCTGGCTGAGCGTAGCGGTACTTAAACTGACAGGAGAATTGCTGGCATATTATTTTTCTATAAGGAATCTGGAACGGATGAGTCTACAGGTAAGTGATACGGTGAGTATTCAGATGTACCGTGCAGCGTGTCAAAAGAAGCACGTACGCAGAATACCGGAGCTCAGGCAAAACGCAGGTCTTACCACACCGCTTCTTGCAGGACTTTTACATACAAAATTGTATCTACCAGCAACCGGGTATTCAGCAGAAGAAAGAAAACTTATCTTTTACCATGAACTTACACATTATTGCCATCGGGATCTCTGGTATAAGATGCTCCTTCGAATCTGTGCATCGATATACTGGTTCAATCCCTTTCTTCTTATCATGCTGAAAGAAGCGGATAAGGATATTGAAAATCTGTGTGATACAGCGGTTGTTCGCAGAGTTAATAAAAAGGAACATAAATTATATCGACAGCTGCTTCTCAGGACAGTGGCCATGGAAAATCAGATTCCATATGTGACAGCAAGTCTTAATGACAGCGAAATGGTGTTTAAAGATCGGATTCTGTATATGGTGAACATTCGGAAACTCCGCAAAGGAATTCTTCCGGGAATTCTTGTGACGCTGCTGCTTGCAGGCGGTAATCTGGTATTTAATGTCTCTGCCGGGACAGATACAGTTTCAGTAGAGACGGAGAAGTCTGGTATTGAAAAAAATGCAGATCCAGAGAAAAATAATGTACCGGATTATGCACCGTTTTCTGAAATGGTAACTATGCAGAAAGCTGCTGAAACACAGGACGAAGGAGGAGTGACAGAGAATACAGATACAGAGGATTCTGTAGACGAAGAGGAAAAAGCGGATGCGGAAACAAATGATGAACCTGCCATGGAAAACAGCGGACAGGTAAGTGAAACGACCGATGATGGAATTACCTCTGACAACAACGGGTCTGTTTCATCTTATGAAAATCTGCCAGCAGGCGTACCATATACCAGTGGATTCACTACTACTTCCGGTGTAGCATCAATTGTAGCACCGGGTGGAGGAGATGAAGAATCCAGAGTTCTTTACGATAACGGAGATGGGACCTATTCTGATTATTATGGGAGCCGATACAGTTATCAGGGAGATGGAAACTGGGCAGATGCTAATGGCAATTCATATCGTACCTGGAATGACGAAGATTATTATTCCGGAAACCAACTGGAACAGCATGAACTCCAGGGCAGTAACGGTACCGTTACTGTAAAAGAAACAACAAACGGAGATTATTACTATTGTGACGCAGATGGGGTCGGATACACAGACAATGGTGATGGCACCTGGACGGATGAGAATGGGAACATCTATACAGAATAAACAAAGAAGCAGGACAATGGGGATGCTACCCAATGCCCTGCTCCTTTGTTTATTCAAAATGAAGTTTCTTAAATCTTTGAAGCCGCAAAATGCTGCAAGCTCTTTCTTTGATTTTGATGTTGTGCAAAAAGCCAAAATCTGTTTGGATACCGTTGATGATTCCGGCTCCTGTCTGTCAGCTAGATTTTCCAATGGGATAAATTTACTGGATTTACGCACAAGGCTGTAACATTCGTTGATTAAGATACGGATTAACCAGGTCCGGGCATAGTTATCGTTTTTTAATGTACCGACGTTGGAAAAAGCCTTCACAATTGTATATGGGTAAGAAGTAAGACAGGTGTATAATGTCAACAGAGGGGAAAGATTTATTTCCTCTATTATTAAAAAAATAAAGTTTATTTGGGGATATTTTGAAAAACTGTACGTCTAATCTATGTAAATGAAAATTGCCGGCCGGCTAAAGAAGGTGGTGTTAAAGTGACCAAAGAAGAATTAGGGACGTTGATTCTCAATTCAGAGAGACAATTGTATTCTACTGCCAAAACAATTTTAATTAACGATCAAGATTGTGCGGATGCTATTCAGGAAACGATTGTTAAGGCATTTTCAAAGATTGGAACTTTGAGAAATGACAAATATGCCAAGACTTGGTTGATTCGTATATTGATCAATGAGTGTTATACTCTTTTGAGAAAGTCGAGTAAACTTGTTTCTTTGGAAGGGATGAGTGAAATGACAGAAATTGAGACAGATCAGAGAACTGACTATAGCGACTTGTACAGAGCCGTAAATTCTTTGAAAGAAGAATTACGAATGCCAGTTATTCTGTACTATATTGAGGATTTCAACATAAAAGAGATTGCGCAGATTCTTGAGATAACCGAGGGAGCAGTTCAAAAAAGACTTGCCAGAGCACGGGGAAAGCTTAAGCGTAATTTACAGGAAAGTGAGGAGTTGACAGTATGAGGTTAGAAGATATGAAAAAAGATATTCCTGAAACTCCGGAGTTCATCCACACGATGATCCAAAGCGAAGTGAAAAAACAGCTACAGGACACGAAGGTGGTTAATATTCAGACAAGGAGAGTGAAAAAATGGACAGGTGCCAGAGTGGCTGCAGCAATAGCCGTATGTGTATTGGCTACATCGACCATAGTCTATGCAGGTACCAAATTATATCATATGTTTTTAGAAAAACAAGGAGCCTACAGTATCGTAACGGGAATTAAGGCGGATGGCAGCACAGGGAAAATTAATCTTCCTGAAAGAATTCATGATATAGATATCTCAGCAGGATATATTCCAGAAGGAATGGAATGGATTGATGAATTTCATCTGGAATATCCTGAGCATGATCGAACCGGAGGATTCAGCTTTGCATCTGTGCTTTTAGACGAGGATGATTTGAGCAAAGTAATGCAAGATAAGAATGTTGTTGACTGTGAGGAACGAACTTTTGGCAATTATGAAGGTGTATATCTTAAATATAATGACCTGGCAGAGGATGGATCTTTTAATCAAAGGATTTACCTTCTTCGCCCAGATGTATATCGTGTAATTACTGTTTATATCGGTGATGATATTTCAAAAGAGGATGCCATTAAAGTGGTAGAAAACCTTGTAATCACTGAAAATGATACAATGATTGAAACCGCTGGTTTGTATACGTGGAGCGAAATGGTATCCCCTGAAGAATCATCGGGAGAAGCAGTGATGACTTCTATTGCAGATAATAAATTGCTAATGCATCAGATTGGTGAAGTGTTTGATATATCAGCATCTGGTGAAGACAGAGATGGCAACTATATTGAAAATGATAAAATTTCAGTTTGTGTTGATGCTGTTCAGGTGGAGGACAATCTGCAGCTGCTTGGTCAGAATAATGTGCCGGAAGAATGGACTGATGCAGTTGGAACTGATGGAAATTTAGTAAATAATACGCTGTCTTATATTAAGTCCGGTAATGGCATTGATTCAGTGGATGAGATTGTAAAAACAGAAAGTGTGAAACAAAAGCTCGTCTATGCGACAGTTACTTATACCAATAAGTCAGATGAAGAAATTAACCATATGCTTTATATTGGTACATTGCTGTTGATGGACCATGAAGATGGATCATATCAAATTTACGATCCGACAGAACAGTCCGGAGATGACTACGATCGTGTTATATGGGATGGTGTTGCACGTACAGCTGAAATGACATACAACAGTATATCAGAGGATTATGGAAATGGAGGAAACTATATTTCTTCATTAAAACCTGGTGAGAGTATACAGGTGAATATGGCATGGATCGTAAATGAGAATGACTTGAATAATATGTATCTGAATCTTAACGGTGATGGAGCTGCATATGAGTTTTCAGATTCAATGTTAAAAACAGGATTGGTGGACATATATCAGTAATGAAAATCTTATTATAGAGAAGAGGCTGTCCGTAGTGGGCAGCTTCTTTTAGATGCAGCGTTCGGTACGGATTGCTTAAAAACATCATTCCAGATGCTATACTCTATCATTAACCTGCCAAACATCAATCTGGGACAGTTGCAGATAATTCTTGCCGCAGCAGGCTTGCTCTCCGTATTAGCAACGGTTAGCTGTACGCTATTCCTGTCTGCGAAGTTTAAAGATACCCTGACGGTTTTACTGATCTCTATTGTGGTTCTTTTCATGCCGCTTTTTGCTTATGTGGCGATGGGAGCAACATGGTTCTCCACCATACTTCCATCTGCCGGAATTGGTATGCAGAACAATTTCCTTTATCAGCTGGCGAATTTCAACTATCTGCATATCGGTGGAATGAGCTTCTGGACACCGTATGGATTTCGGCAGGAATTGAATAACTGTGCGTCGCATTCTCGTTACTTAGTGATGAGTTAGGCGCACTTTTTTTAAAAAACGAGCAGAACAAATGTTTGCAAACACTTCTTGCATATGATATAATATAAACATGGAGAAAAATATGTTTAATATCAATAATAATGAACTTTCATATGGTAGAGGATATGTGTATTCCCTACAGTACCATCTGGTATGGTGCACAAAATATCGGAAAAAGGTTTTAAAAGATGGTATTGATGCAGAATGCAAAGAAATGCTCTGTGATCTTGCAGAAGAATATAAATTTCAGATTCTGGCAATGGAGGTTATGCCGGATCATATCCATCTGCTTGTAGATTGCAGACCACAGTTTTATATCTCTGATATGATCAAGATCATGAAGGGGAACATTGCCCGGCAGATGTTTCTTGCGCATCCAGAACTGAAGAAAGAGCTTTGGGGAGGGCATCTGTGGAATCCATCTTATTGTGCAGTAACGGTGAGTGACAGGAGCAGGGAACAGGTATGTTCTTATATCGAGGGGCAAAAAGAAAAACAGTAACCTGAAAGAATCCGTTTTTTATATTTGTAAGAAAGAGGAAAAAAGATGAGGACAGTATCCAGTTATGGTGTAGAATTGCGAAAACAAAATATCCCGATCCGCCAGACACTGGATATTTATCGTTTCTGCGGTCAGTTGTCTGATTGAGATCTATGCCCAGATATGGGATGAACTGGCAGTGATCACAGAACCTAAAAACCGTTTCAACACGGCAGAACATCTGGTACATACCACCAAAAAGAACCAGGCAAGGTTTGATTTTGACCTGCGTTTTCCAAAGATGCCTTCTTATCTCAGAAGGGCAGCTATCCAGCATGCCCTGGGAAGTGTATCCTCATATAAGACAAGGATGGAACTGTGGAAAAAAACGGATCAGAAAGGCGGCAGGCCGAAGCTGGTGTGTGATAATCATGCCATGCCGGTATTCTACCGAGATGTGATGTATCGTGAGGATACAGAAGAAAAAGATGGAGCGTGCCTGAAACTTTATGATGGTCATGACTGGAAATGGTTCCGGGTCAGCCTCAGCCATACAGATATGGAATATCTAAGAAAGAACTGGGCAGGAAAAAAAGCTGCAGCACCCGTGCTGGAAAAAAGGCATCGTAAATACTTCCTGCGCTTTTCTTATACGGAAGAAGTGCCGCTTACAAAGACACCTGTAAAAGAACAGATCATCTGCAGTGTGGATTTAGGACTCAATACGGATGCAGTCTGTACCATTATGCGGGCAGATGGAACTGTCCTGGGAAGAAAGTTTATTGATTTTCCCAGTGAAAAAGACCGGATGTACCGTGTGCTGGGACGAATAAGCAGGTTCCAGAGGAAACATGGTTCTGCACAGGTGAAAAGCAGATGGGCCTACGCGAAGCGTCTTAACACAGAACTTGGAAGAAAGATTGCAGGTGCAGTCACAGGATATGCAGAAGAAAACCATGTGGATGTGATTGTGTTTGAGTATCTGGAAATAAAAGGAAAGATATCCGGAAGAAAGAAACAGAAGCTGCATCTGTGGAGAAAAAGAGATATCCAGAAAAGATGTGAACATCAGGCGCATCGCAGAGGGATGCGGATTTCCAGAATCTGTGCATGGAATACCAGCAGGCTTGCCTATGATGGGTCAGGAACAGTTGTCCGCGATCCGGGCAATCACAGTTTATGTACATTCCAGAATGGAAAAAGATATAACTGTGATCTTTCAGCGTCCTATAATATTGGAGCAAGATATTTTATACGGGAACTTTTAAAACCCATTCCGGTAACGGAAAGGTCTTTGCTGGAGGCAAAAGTCCCTTCAGTAAAGCGTAGGATCTCATGTGTATATGCGGACTTAAGAGAACTATTTTTAGAAATGGAACTCTTAAGAGCAGCATAAACACAGGCAGATATACAGCGGACTACCTGTGGTGTGGGAACCTGCCATATCTGGCATGGAAAAAAGCGCATGACTGCGCATATCCTAAGTTACAGGCGTATCCGCCGATATTTAGCCTTGTCGCTTAAAGCGGCTGAGGAGCATGTGACTTTAGTCATGTGAGATCCACAAGAAGCAAGGAATCTATACCCATATGCAGTCTGAAGCACATGTACCTTGGTTTCGCGTTGTATTTGAGATGACAGATGGAAGTTTGATGGAATTTCAAATGCAACAGGGAGATTTTCGTGAATTGGAAAAAGGCGATCGAGGTATGCTGACTTATCAGGGAAATCGGTATATATGTTACCAAAAATATAAATTTAAAAGTGAAGCACAGGAGGAAGAAAAATGTTAAGTGAAAGCATTGCAAAACTGGTACAGTATGGAATTACAACAGGTCTGACACCGGAATGTGAAAGAAACTACACAACAAATCTTCTGCTGGACGTTTTTCATGAGGATGACTATGAGAAACCGGACAACATTGAGGAATCTGTTAATCTTGAAGCAACATTGGGTGAATTGCTGGATGAAGCCGTAAAAAGAGGACTGATCGAAGACAGTATTGTATACCGGGATTTATTTGATACCAGATTAATGAACTGTCTGATGCCGCGTCCAGGCCAGGTGCAAAAAGAATTCTGGGATAAATATAAAGAAAGCCCAAAGGAAGCAACCGATTATTTTTATAAACTGAGTCAGGACAGCAATTATATCCGCAGATATCGCGTAGAGAAGGATCAAAAGTGGAAGGTAGACAGTCCATACGGTGAGATTGATATTACCATCAATTTGTCCAAACCGGAAAAAGATCCAAAAGCAATTGCCGCGGCAAGGAATGTAAAATCCGGAAGCTATCCGAAATGTCTTCTTTGCCCGGAAAATGAAGGATATGCGGGACGTGTTAATCATCCGGCAAGGCAGAATCACAGGATTATTCCGATCACAATCAATGATACTCCTTGGGGATTCCAGTATTCTCCGTATGTATATTACAATGAGCATTGTATTGTATTTAATTGCCAGCATACTCCAATGAAAATCGAGAGAAATGCATTCATTAAACTGTTTGATTTTGTAAAACTGTTTCCGCATTATTTCCTTGGATCTAATGCAGATCTGCCGATCGTAGGCGGATCGATCTTAAGCCATGATCATTTCCAGGGTGGACATTATACATTTGCAATGGCAAAAGCACCAATTGAGCAGCACGTGGTACTTTCGGGATTTGAAGATGTAGAGGCTGGAATTGTAAAATGGCCGTTATCTGTACTTCGTATTCGTCATAAAGATTCTAACCGTTTGGTAGATCTGGCAACACATGTGCTGGAAGTATGGAGAGGTTATACTGACGAAGCAGCATTTATTTATGCTGAAACCAATGGAGAGCCTCATAATACAATTACACCAATTGCACGTAAAGTAGGGGATATCTACGAATTGGATCTGACATTAAGAAACAACATTACAACAGAAGAACATCCGCTGGGCGTGTATCATCCGCATGCAGAATATCATCATATTAAGAAAGAAAATATCGGTCTGATCGAAGTTATGGGACTTGCAGTTCTTCCAGCCAGATTAAAAGGTGAGATGGAACTTCTGGAAGAGTATATTCTCGAAGGCAAAGATATTTCTTCAAATGAACAGATTGAGAAACATGCAGAGTGGGTTAAGAAGTTCCTTCCGAAATATCCGGAAATCACAAAAGAAAACATCCATGGCATTCTTCAGAAAGAGATTGGAATCGTATTTACCCATGTTCTGGAAGACGCAGGAGTATACAAATGTACGACCGAGGGAAGAGAAGCATTTATGCGTTTTCTTGAAACATTATAAAAACTGAAATAAAAGGATTTTTGGGAAAATGGGAGGTAAGTGAAACCTCCCATTTTTTTAGGGCAGCTACTCTTAAGAAGCATGGATGCGGGCAGTTGCATTATACGAAAGTATGGAATTGCGGGGATTCCATGGGGAGTTTTATTATGCAGAGAAAGTATATAACAAACTTGTATCCTGGGGATATGTGATTTTCTGGGTATCAGTATTTATTTTGATGAGAACATGCTCAGTCACAGTGCTGCTGGGAAGAATGTTTGTATAGAAAGTGTAGACGAAAATGATAAAATTTGAAAATGTAGTATTTGGATATGGAGAAGAGAAAAATGCCTTGAATTATGTGTCTTTCCATATCAGTGAAGGAGAACAGGTGGGTCTGATCGGAGCCAATGGTGCAGGGAAGTCTACGCTAATGAAGGCAATGCTGGGACTGATCCCTGCAAAGGGAAAGATCACTGTTGATGAAATAGAAGTAAATCAGGAAAATTCAAGTAGAATCTGGCAATGCCTGAGGTATGTGTTTCAGGATTCTGATAATCAGATGTTTATGCCGACGGTTTATGAAGATATGATATTTGGACCATTAAATTATGGTAAGAGCAGAAAAGAAGCAGATCAGCTTGCCAGGGAGGCCTTGGAAGAACTGGACCTTATACATTTGAAAGACCGCCAGAATTATAAGATGTCAGGTGGCGAAAAGAGAATGGCTGCCATAGCCACCATCCTTGCAATGAACCCAAAGGTAATGCTGATGGATGAACCATCAACAGCATTAGACCCAAAGAACCGGAGACGGCTGATACGGATCCTGCAGAAGCTTCCGACAACAAAGATCATTGCAACCCATGATCTGGAGTCTAAGATGACTGCTGCCGATGCTGATATCTATATCTGTTTTGTCAGAATCAAAAAACAGGTTGCTGAATAGGCATAATCTATATTATAATATATTTATAGCTAAGCTCACTTGGAGGTGATAACATGCCATTATTGAAAGAAGAAGCTTATACTATAGATGATATATATGCTTTACCAGATGGAGAAAGAGCAGAACTGATTGATGGTCGTATGTATATGATGGCACCACCAAGCCGAAAGCATCAGCGTATCTCAACAAGACTTGTCAGTATTATTGATCGTTATATTGAAGAACATAAAGGAAAATGCGAGGTCTATGCTGCACCATTTGCTGTTTACTTGGATGAAAGAAGTAATACCTATGTAGAGCCAGATATTTCTGTAATTTGTGATCCAGATAAGCTTGATGATAGAGGATGTAAGGGCGCACCTGATTGGATTATTGAGATTGTGTCACCTGCAAGTAAGAAAATGGACTACCTGTTGAAGCTTCTGAAATATCGTTTCGCAGGTGTTAAGGAATATTGGATTGTTGATCCTGAGAAGAATCGTGTTATAGTATATAATTTTACCGGTGATGAAAGTGTTAATGATTATACCTTACAGGATTTTGTTAAAGTGGGAATCTATGAAGATTTTGTGATTGATTTCGGAAGTATGGAATTATGAGTGATAATATGACAAAACGTGCAAAAGAATATATGAATGCAGATTTCGTATACGAGGATTATAAAAATCTGGCAGAAGCACAGAAAATAGCAGACGTAGAAGATGTGACAGCAATTTCGGAACGATTAATTAAACAGAATATGGAAGCATATAAGGAGCTTGCTAAATGATAATTTTGAATAAAGAACATAGGGAGATTTATTCAAGAGAAGTTACCAGAGAAATACCAAACAGTGAGACTATATCTGCAATTAATGAAGTACAACAGATGAAACAGAATCCTTCTCTAGGAAAATCGTATACAGATATAGACAAAATGATGATAGATTTGACAATATAAAAAGCTTTATTTTCATCGAAGGGAGCATATAGAATGGATTGGAATTTAAAGATTACAGATATGGCAGGTGCTACACCAGAACATTCATCAGTTATTGTCAATTTTGTGGCTGCGGTCAGATATCAGTTAAAAAACAGCACTTGTTATGTTTATTCCGATAATGTACAGTACCGTTTTAAAGATGCTGAGGGAAATAATAAGATAGTCATTCCTGATGCCTCTATAAACTGTCGTACTAAATCCAGGAGAGGGAATACATTTACAGATGCCCCACGCTTTGTTATGGAAGTTTTATCTCCATCAACCGAAAAATATGATCGTACAGAAAAGATGGAATTATATGCGCAACAGGAGATAGAGGAATATTGGATTGTTGATTGGCGTACAAAAACAATAGAGATTTATGAACTGGACTATGATGAGAATGATATTCCCAAATATTATCTCTGGAAAACTATTAGCGAAGAAAACAAGGATGAATTAAGATTGGTTCATTTTCCCAATATTAAGATAACCTTTGAAGATCTGTTTGATGAGATTGACTACTAAGATATAGTATGGAATTGTAGGAGGTGAGTGAATATGCCATTACTTGAAGAGGAATATAGAAAAGAAGAGAAGATCAATGGTGTGATTTATGATATGTCACCGTCACCAAATTATCAGCATGGGATTGTAGATGGTAATATTTATTCCATTATAAAAAGTGGATTAAAAGGAACATTGTGCTTGGTTTTCATGGAGAATCTGGATTATAAATATCATGCACAGGAGAATAATGATTATGTGATACCAGATGTGATGATTATATGTGACCGTAAGCATTTGAAAGGTGGTTCCTATACTGGTACACCCAGATTTATTGTGGAAACTCTTAGTCCTGCGACTGCATTGAGAGATAAGACTGTCAAAAAGGAGCTTTACCAGAATGCAGGAGTTGAGGAATACTGGATCATTTCACCAAGAGAGCGGGCTGTAGAAATCTACTATCTGGAAAATGGTAAATATGATTTGAAATACAGTTACATTCTTCAGGATGATTCAGAAGAAGAACATTATAATGCAGATACAGTGGTGACATTGAAAGACTTTCCGAAAATCTCCATGACATTAGCGGAGATGTTTGAGAACGTAGAATGATCACAATTTAATATGAGCAGTATGAAAGCCCTCGGGAGTTAATCCAAACGAAAAGGAAAATAGTTCTTTTGAATTAATTAAGTGTTATAAAGATAATATTTTAATTGGGATAAAATTAGATAAAGATGGGGACTATTTATATGTTGCAACTATGCATGAAGTACAAGAATCAAAAATAGTAAGACGTTTGCATAGTGGAAGGATTAAGGAAGTTATTACTGAGTGTGAAAGTTACTGTTCACACACCACTGTCCCGCGAGGTGTTTTGGCATGAATATGCCAAAATCCCGAGACATACAAGCCAAAATTCCATTGCCGCAGGCAATCTGGAATGAATTTTGGCTACGTTACTGTGAACGGAGTGAACAGTAACGTGTGAAAAAAACAGCATTGAAAACAGAAAGAATAATCCTGACAAAGAAGAAATTAAATAGTATTTCTTTTTATAGAAAGTGAATATGATAATAACAAGCATAATTATTTTTGAGGTCAGAAAAGGTTCCTGACGCACTCTGAAAAGAGTACCTGAGATGATGGATACACCGCCCATCCAAAAATAATTATGCTTTTATTAAGGATGTAAGAGACTATCGTAATAGGTAGTCTCTTTTCTTATGCAATTTTTTAAAATAATATCATAATATAATAATATACAAGGAGGTTTTACATGTCATATTTTAAAATAAAAGTGACGGCAGATCTTGATACGTCACAAGTAGAAGCGAAACTAATGACTTTGCAAAATAGAAAAATAACGATACAAGCCAATGCGATATTGTGGATTTTAGAATTTGTTTCTTATCTTTCGGTACTCTCTTGGGGAATATCCTTTCAGCTTGTGGAAAAGCCGGCTGAAATAAAGCTGATTATCATACCCGACGATTTTAGAAATTTCATTGATGGAATAGGTTGTTGTTTCAAGTAACATCTGGGCATTGTTAATTCGGATTCCCACAATAAACTGCATTGGTGTAGAACCTGTGTATTTTTTGAAGTTTCGGATAAACCAGCTGACACTCATTCCACGTGAGGCAGCATAATCATCTATGCTAATATTCTGGTTATAATTTTCACTGAAAAAGGTAACTGCGTTATCCATCTCGTGATCCAGGTATTCATTTTTCGAGATATGTTCCCTGGTCAGTTCCCGATGAAAGATGATAAGAAGATGACGGAGCAAAAGGACAAGCATTTCCTCATAATTATCTTGGCAACGCTGAAGCTCGATGATAATACGCTTGAAAATCTGTTCGTATTCCATAGAGGTCCCGACCTGAAATACACGCTCTTTATCCGGGAATCCATATTGCCGTAGGATATTTTTTACATTGTTGCCTGTAAAATGAATCCAGTATACTTCTGTCTTATCTTTTCCATAATATTCATATTTCTGAAGTTCCTTCGGTCTGTACAGTACAATATTACCGGCGGGGACAATCGTTTCGTTATCCACATTGTCAAAATGAAAATGCCCACAACCAGCAGTGATATAGATAATCTGATAATCCAGGCGTCCCTTTGGACGGTAGGTTGGTAACTTTGGATGGCTGGAAAGGCGGTAAGTACCGCAACTTCCTACAACCAGTGGGCGACTTTTGTCTTTGAAATCCATATGGGAGTGGTTTAAATAACCGGTATTCATATACATATGGTAGCACCTCTTTTCCTTTTTTTTTGTTATTGTATCATTTAGTGCATATTTTGTCTAATCCAATTCATAGACATGTTTTGCAGATTAGGATAAGATATATATAGCAAAACAGAGAAGCGTAAACATAAAAGTAAAAGACAAGGTTTGCTGTGGAAAAACAAAGTGCAAAAAAATGTATATGTATTAAAGGAGAGTTATTTATGATTGTACCACGTTATTATGAGGATTTAAGCGTACTGCATGAAAATACAATGCCAGCCAGAGCCTATTTTATTCCGGCATCCAAAAGAATGGATAACCTGGTGGAGCACAGGGAAGAGTCAGACCGAATGCAGTTATTGAACGGAACTTGGAAGTTCCAGTATTTTAACAGTATCTATGATGTTCAGGAACCCTTCTTTGAGAAAGATTATGATACAGAAAATTTTGATGAGATTCAGGTTCCGAGTGTATGGCAGATGGCAGGATATGACACACATCAGTATACAAACATCAGGTATCCGTTCCCATTTGATTCCACCGTATGTACCACAGGATATTCCATGTGGAACATATGCACATACCTTTGTCTATCACAAAGATGAAAATGCACCAAAAGCTTTCTTGAATTTTGAAGGAATAGACAGTTGCTTTTATGTATGGATCAATGGCTCTTATGTAGGGTATAGCCAGGTTTCTCATATGACCAGTGAGTTTGATATCACCGACCTCCTTCGGGACGGAGAGAACAGCATAGCGGTTCTGGTCATGAAGTGGTGTGATGGTTCCTATTTGGAAGATCAGGACAAATTCCGTATGAGTGGTATTTTCCGGGATGTGTACATTTTGAAACGCCCAAAACAGGCAATCAGTGATTATCATATTAAAACAAGAATTGAGGATATGCTTGCGAAAGTAGAAATTGAAATGAAATTCTACTCTCCGTTAAATGTAAAAATTTCGATTGAAGATAGAAACGGAGCAGTTGTAGCACTAGGAAGTATTGCTGAAGAAGGAACAGCTGTATTAGAAATCGCAAGTCCGGAACTTTGGAATACAGAAAATCCATATCTATATAAACTGATTCTTGAAACAGAGAATGAAGTAATTGTAGATCACATTGCATTAAGAAAGATAGAGATTAAAGACCAGGTTATTTATTTAAATGGACAGAAGATTAAATTCCGTGGTGTCAATCGACATGATTCTGATCCGGTTACTGGATTTACAATCAATCTGGAACAGATTACAACCGATCTTACGTTAATGAAGCAGCATAATTTTAATGCGATCCGTTCCAGCCACTATCCGAACGCACCATTTTTCTATGAAATGTGTGACAAGTATGGATTCATGGTAATAGATGAAGCAGATATTGAAGCTCATGGTCCATTTATGATCTACAGAAAAGAAGACACCGATTACAATCGGTTCAAACGATGGAATGAGAAGATTGCAGATGATCCGGTATGGGAAGAGGCAATCGTTGATCGCGTAAAACTCATGGTGGAACGTGACAAAAACCGTTTCTGTATTGTCATGTGGTCAATGGGAAATGAGAGTGCTTATGGCTGCAACTTTGAAAAAGCACTGGAATGGACAAAGAATTTTGATCCAGACCGTATCACACAATATGAGAGTGCAAGATACCGTAATTATGATGAAACATATGATTATAGCAATCTGGATGTGTACAGCCGGATGTACCCAGCGCTTTCCGAAATTCAGGAATATCTGGATAAAGATGGAAGCAAACCCTTCCTTTTGGTAGAGTACTGTCACAGCATGGGAAACGGACCTGGAGATTTTGAAGATTACTTCCAGATGATTCAGGATAATGATAAAATGTGCGGCGGCTTTGTCTGGGAATGGTGTGACCATGCGATTGCTCATGGAACTGCTGAGAATGGAAAGACTATATATGCTTATGGGGGCGACCATGGCGAAGAAATTCATGATGGCAACTTCTGTATGGATGGATTAGTATATCCGGACAGAACGGTACATACAGGACTTTTGGAATACAAGAATGTTTATCGCCCGGCAAGGGTTATTTCCTATGACAAAGAAAGCGGAGAACTGGTGCTTCATAACTACATGGATTTTGATGACTTGAAAGATTATGTGAAGATCAGTTATGAACTGACGCAGGACGGGCTTGTAATCAGCAAAGGTAAACTCCCAGAAGTTTCAGCAGCACCACACAGTGAAGGAAAAATAAACCTTAAAATCAATGTGCCAGAGAGTGGAAAATGTTATTTAAAATTTATTTACCATCTGAAAAAGGAATTGCCACTGTTGGATGAAGACCATATCCTTGGATTTGATGAGATCGAAGTAAGCCAGAAGGATGCCAAATGCCAGTTAGCAGAAAAATGGGTTGAAAAAACAGTGACGGATTCTGAATTACAGGTGAGTGAAGATGATACACAGATTCATATCAAAGGTCGTGAATTCGCATATACAATCGACCGACGGACTGCACTTTTTACAGAGATGAAATTTGCAGGTCGGGAATATCTGAACCACCCGATGGAATTAAATATCTGGAGGGCACCAACAGATAATGATATGTACATCAAGTCTGAATGGAAGAAAGCCCATTATGATAAAGCTTATACAAGAGCTTACACGACAGAGGTCGTGCAGGGAAAGCATGGTGTGAAAATTACAAGCCATGCATCCGTTGTGGCAGAGACAGTACAGAAGATTCTTGATGTGACGATCACATGGAAAATAGAAGCTGCTGGAAAGATTGATGCAGATATTGCAGTAACAAAAGATGATGAATTTCCGGACCTGCCAAGATTTGGTGTGAGGATGTTCCTGGATAAAAAACTTTCAGCTGCACGATACTTTGGAATGGGACCACAGGAAAGCTATTGTGACAAACATCAGGCTGCGAGCCACGGTTTGTATCATGCAAATGTAGATGATTTGCATGAGGATTATATTCGCCCACAGGAAAATGGAAGCCATTATGATTGTGAATATGTAGAGCTTAACAACAGCCGATATGGAATTGTGGTATCTGCGGAAAATGCCTTCTCATTCAATGCTTCTTATTATACGCAGGAAGAACTTGAGAAGAAAACGCATAATTATGAACTGACAGAATCAGATAGTGTAGTATTTTGCGTTGACTACGCATTAAATGGCATTGGTTCTAATAGTTGTGGTCCAGTTGTATTGGATCAGTACCGATTTGATGATGTATTATTCCGGTTCCAGTTTACGCTGATACCGTATGTAAAGGGATAATAAAGTTTCATGTAACTCGTAAACAAAGAAGGATAGTCTGATTGCAATGTAAAGTCCGGATATACAGAGCAATCAGACAAAAACAGAGAAAAAAATATAATTAGACATCATACGGTTAGACATATTGAGATTCTAAGTGCGATGAAGATGAGGAGCAAAGAAATTCGATGGAAGAAAAAAAGTATTTGAAATGGTATAACAAAATTGGATATGGATCAGGTGATATTGCAGGTAATGTAGTCTATGCCTTCCTGACATCTTTCATGATGGTCTATCTGACGGACTCAGTAGGACTTGCTGCAGGTGTCGTAGGTACCCTGATTGCCGTATCAAAACTATTTGATGGTTTTACGGATATATTTTTTGGATCAATGATTGACAAAACACACAGTAAAATGGGAAAAGCGAAGCCATGGATGCTATACGGATACATTGGTTGTGCCATTACGCTGGTCTGCTGCTTTGCAATACCAGTCAGCTTTGGAACAACGGCTAAATACGCATGGTTCTTTATCTCTTATACACTGTTAAATGGTGTGTTTTATACAGCAAACAATATTGCTTACTCAGCACTTACGTCACTGATTACAAAGAACAGCAAAGAGCGTGTGCAGATGGGATCTTACCGTTTTATTTTTGCATTTTCAACAAGTCTTCTGATTCAGGCGATTACAGTTGGATTTGTAGATAAATGTGGTGGAGATGCTGCGGCATGGAGAACGGTTGCTATTATCTATGCAATCATTGGTCTTGTCATAAATACGATTTCAGCACTTTCTGTTAAGGAACTTCCTGAGGAAGAACTTAACGAAGGAGAAGTAAAGGATGATAATGAAAAGTACGGAATGGTACAGGCATTCAAGCTTCTTGTTAAAAACAAATATTACATGATGATTTGTGGAACATATATTTTACAGCAGTTATATGGTGCCATGATTGGAGCTGGCATTTATTACATGACATGGGTACTGAAAAATAAGAATTTGTTTGGACAATTTGCATGGGCAGTTAATATTCCACTGATCATTGCCTTAATTTTTACACCAACCTTAGTTGGTAAGTGGAAAGGTATGTACAAACTGAACTTAAGAGGTTATGTTTTAGCAGTCATTGGTAGAGCACTTGTTGTTATTGCTGGATATATGGGCAGTGTTCCGCTGATGATGGCGTTTACAGCTCTTGCAGCCCTAGGTCAGGGACCATGGCAGGGAGATATGAATGCAGTTATCGCATCCTGCTCTGAATACACTTATCTTACACAGGGAAAGAGAATTGACGGAACGATGTACTCTTGTACTTCTCTTGGCGTAAAAATCGGTGGAGGTATTGGAACCGCTGTTGTTGGATGGATGCTTGAGTTCAGTGGATATGTCGGAACAAATGCAACTCAGCCGCAGTCTGCACTTGATATGATGCAGTTTATGTATCTTTGGCTTCCGTTAATCTTTGATGTATTGATTATGTTTGTACTTTCAAGAATGAATGTAGAAGATGTAAATAAAAAACTGAAAGCAGAAAAAGAAATTGCTGCAGATGAAGTAACAGATGCATCGGACATAAATTAGAATTGACAGGAGAAAGCGTTGTCTGGTCATTGCTCGATGAGACAGTGCTTTTTTCTATATATAAAGTGATTGAACTGTATTTTGAAAATAAAAAAGGACCACTTCATTTTTGTGAAATGGCCTTAAGAAAATATTCAGTTTTCACAAAATAGTCCTTTTAGTATTTATACATGGTAAGGATGCTCAAAATATTCAGTGTAGAATACTAAAAGGTCATTCAGATATTTTTTTAGGTTGCTCATTTGCAATTCCTCCTTTCCTTATTTACAAGTTGATTATAAGATAGGTGTAAAAGGATTGCTTGCCAAATCGAAAGAAGATATAGACAAATGTTGCAAAGGGGAGTATTTCATGCAGTTAAAATATGTTGACACAAAAGAGGAGATCATAGCAATAAATAGGAAGTCAAAACATATTGAACCACATCTTCATAATGCACTGGAGATCGTTTGTGTAACAAGTGGAGCATTAGAATTTGGTGTCGGACAGGAACTATACCATATGGAAAAAGGAGATATAGGCTTTGTATTTCCAGATGTTATTCATCACTATCAGGTACTGACACCCGGTGTAAATAAAGCGACTTATCTGATTGCATCGCCATTTACGATAGCCAAATTTGCAGATATCATGCAATCCATGGCTCCTGAATACCCAATCATCAAAGAGGAAAAGGTTGAACCGGAGGTATATAGGGTTATAAATGCAATTTTAGAGACAGAACAGTCGGATATTACTGTTGCACAGGCATATCTTCAAATTGTGTTGGCACGCTGCATAGGAAAATTAAATTTGGTAGAAAAGAGTAATGTGGGGAGCAACGATCTTATTTACCAGACAGTTTCCTATATATCAGCAAATTTTAAGAAGAAGTTTTCTCTGGAAGAGATGGCAAAAGATCTGGGGGTGAGCAAATATGTTTTATCCAGACTCTTTTCCAAAACATTCCATAGAAACTTTAATCAATATCTTAACGATGCAAGGCTGAACTATGCATGCCATCGTTTGGAAAATACGAGTGATTCTATTACAAACATTTGTCTGGATAGTGGATTTGAAAGTCAGAGAACATTTAACCGAGTATTTAAAGAAAGATATAAAATATCACCGAGTGACTACCGGAGTACATGTCTGAAAGATATGTTGTCATAACATATAGATTAATAAATTCAATAAAAATCTGATTATCAGTCTGAAATAAGTATCTCTGGGTATTATTTATAATATGGGGTAGTGGTTAATTATTATGTCATGTATGAATGGGGAAGAAACAAACGGAGAACTGCTTCAGAAAAAGAAGTAGACAAACCGTAAATAAAGAAGTTAAGAGAGGCTGTTACTTTAGAAACTATTTAAAGAAGTAACAGAAGTCGGGGAAGCGTTAGAAAAGATACAAGAAACATAAATCAATATTGTTCGTTCTATTTTCAGTAACACATTTCGCAATGCGAAAAATAGGTTGCTGAACAGTCGTTGCCTATATTATAATGAAGCTATAGCACCCTGTTAAATAATACATTTGAGAAAGTTCAACTTTCACGCTCTGTTAAGCCGGATCAATATACATTATTTACGAGGAGTGCTACAGGTACAATAAAAAACGGACAAGAGGCAGACTGATATGGAAAATAAACTGGAACATTTAAAAGAATATCTGAAGGGACTTGGCAGTGTAGCAGTTGCTTTTTCAAGTGGAGTGGATTCTACATTCTTATTAAAAGTAGCTCATGATGTGCTGGGTGATAAGGCGATTGCGATTACGGCTCAATCCTGTTCTTTCCCGAAAAGAGAGCTGAATGAAGCGAAGGCATTCTGCGAGAAAGAGGGGATTCAGCATGTGATCTGCCAGTCTGAGGAATTGGAGATTGAAGGATTTTCAAAGAATCCTCCGAACAGATGTTATTTATGTAAAAAAGAACTGTTTGAGAAGATTGGCGATATTGCAAAAAAGAATGGGATTGAATATATTGCAGAGGGATCAAATATGGATGATAACGGCGATTACAGACCAGGTCTGATCGCCGTAAAAGAACTTGGAGTTAAGAGCCCGCTACGTGAGGCGAAGCTGACGAAAGCGGAGATCAGAGAATACTCAAAGGAACTGGGGCTTCCGACTTGGGACAAACAGTCATTTGCCTGTCTGTCCTCCAGGTTTGTCTATGGAGAGACCATCAGTGAGGAAAAGCTTGGAATGGTTGAGAAAGCAGAGCAGCTTTTACTTGACTATGGATTCCATCAGGTACGTGTCCGTATTCACGGTTCACTTGCAAGAATTGAGATCATGCCGGAGGAATTTCCGAAACTTCTGGAAAAAAATGTCCGAGAGGATATTGCAAAGAAATTTAAGGAGTATGGATTCACTTATGTGACCATGGATATTCTGGGATATCGTATGGGAAGTATGAACGAAACACTTGGCGAAAATGATAAAATGACTGCAGATAGCAGCCTTAAGGGTAAAAACGAATGACAGTAAAAGATAGAATAGCAGCACTTCGTGCACGCATGAAAGAGACAGGAATTGATGCATATCTGATTCCTACAGATGATTTTCATGGTTCAGAATATGTAGGTGAATATTTCAAATGCAGAAAATATATCACAGGATTTACCGGTTCTGCAGGCACTGCGGTGATCATGCAGGATATGGCAGGATTATGGACGGATGGACGTTATTTTATCCAGGCTGCAGATCAGCTGGAGGGAACAGGAATTACTTTATTTAAAATGGGTGAACCGGAAGTTCCCACAGTTCATGAATTTCTGAAAAAAAATCTGACACAGGGAAGGTGTCTGGGATTTGACGGACGTACTGTCAGTGCAAAAGAGGCAGCAGAATTGGAGAAAATGCTGGATGAAAACGGTGTGTCTCTCAGTGTTGATCACGATCTGGCAGGCGATATATGGGAAAACCGTCCGGTACTTTCTTGTGAACCGGTTACAGAGC
>NZ_JBWJVP010000201.1:0-33349 GCF_056339915.1 Blautia sp. ZXY-1-B12
TCCGGATTGACGATACTATGGTCTCCTACATATTCGATGTAATCTTTTCCGGACTGGGTGATATAAAGTCCTTTTCCTTTTACCTCCATGTACCCGGTGGTGATCAGGTCTTTGATGATCTGGGCCCTGGAAGAAGGCATCCCGATTCCCTTGGCTTCCTTCATGATCTTTTTCAGATCCCGGTCTGTCATGTATTTCTGTATGTCTTCCATGGCATCTACCAGTGTCGCCTCTGATACGCTTTGTCAAGGGTGTTTAAGAAATTTTTTCGCTTTGTTCAAACTCTTTTGCACAATCATTCAAAATAAGCCGCTTAATCTTATCGGTCATCGTTTCCTTGCTCGTTTCGCTGAAATGCAGCTTGACACGATAGGTTGTCTTTCCAATCCTCTTTACCATAACGGGCTGCTGTGTACCTTGTGCGGTCAGAGGGGAAGCGGTAGGGGTGGCGGTGCGGGTGTTGGTTTCGTTGCTCATAGGCTCTCCTTTCAAAGATAAAGCCCCATGCGGTCAGCACATGGGGCGGTGGTCGGTATAGTGAAAGTGCGAAAGTGCAAAGTGCAAAGGGTCTGCGTTTTGCACTTTCAGTTTGCGGGTTGGGGCGGCTGCGGCTTCTTTAGGAAGTTGTACCATTGCCCGCCGATACGCTTCGCGCCTAAAACCGCGCTCATGTTGCGCTTGGCGTTCTGTACCGTCCTTTCGGATATTCCGGCTTCGGCGGCGGCTTTTACAATGTCCTCGCTGGCAAGCTCTTTCCCGTCTGCGAGTAGGTCAAGTATCAGCTTTTCAGCCTGTTCGGTTTTGGTGGCATTGTTGCCGCCCGCGCCGGACAGCAGCTCGTCGGCGGTGATGTCGTATTCGCCTATCCACGAAAAGCCCGTTTCCGGGTCAAGGCAAAAGGCAACGGGCTTTCCCTCCGGCGCAAGGGAAGATTTGTCATGGACGATAACGCGCACATTCGGCTCTCGCTTCACGCGCCCGATAAGAAGCACGCTCCTTGCTGCGGCGCGGAAGTCGATAGAACCTAATCCCCGGTATGCGCTCTGCCCTCCGGCAGCTTTGTTGAGATGTCCGATAAGGATAACGGCGCACCCGGTACGCTCGGCAACTTCGGCAAGGCGGCGGAACATGGGGCGCACTTCGTTCGCCCGGTTCATGTCGGTCTTTTCGCCCATGTACGCTTGTATGGGGTCAAGGATAATCAGACGCGCCCCGTTCTGGACGATTGCTTTCTCTATGCGCTCGTCGGACAAAGTAAGCTCCCGTTTTGCTTCATCAATCACAAGAACGCGGTCAAGGTCTGCTTCGGCTTCCATCAAGCGGGGCTTGACGGTATCTCCCAAACCGTCCTCGGCAGTCTGGTAAATCACTTGGAATGGCGGCAGGGGCTTCATTCCCGGCAGCGTTCCCCCGGTGGTACAGGCGGCGGCAAGGCGTAGGGCAAAAGTGGTCTTGCCCTCGCCGGGATTGCCTTGCACAATGGTTACTTTCCCAAAGGGGATATACGGCTCCCATAGCCATTCAACGGTCTGTGTGTCAACCTCGCTCATGCGGATAATCTCAACGGTTTCCTCCTGGGTTGGCTCTTTCACGCCGTAAATCGCTTCCCGGATATACTTCCCGTCTGTGATTTCTGCCCGGTGCTGCAATACCTCGTTCCAGTCCTTGTAAAGCGGGAGAAGGCGGTGGACGGTCAAGCCCTCCGGCATGAGCTTCACAAGGCGGCTGCAAGCGTCGTTTCCGGCTTCGTCGCTGTCAAGGCAGAGGTAAACGGTCTTGGTGTTCGGACGGTCAGAGAGAAAGCGGAGCAGGGCTTTTTCTCCCACGCCACCCAGCGCAAGATAGCTTTGCTTCTGCCAGTCCTTTTTGAACAGGCAGAGGAAAGATAACAGGTCAATGGGGGCTTCAAAAACAAACAACCTTTCGCCCTCGCCACGGTAGCAGAAGTTAAAGGCTTTGTCGCTGCCTTTCACATCAAGGCGGAAGCTCCCGGCTGTGCCGCGCTGGTGGGCGTATCGCGGTATGCCGCTTTCATCTCTGCCAACGAATACGGCGTTATGGTGGGCGGCTTCCTCGTAAATATCCCCGGTGGAAAAGAAAAAGCCCGTCACATCTTCATCAATGCGGCGGGCGGCTGTGAGGTAGTTCCTCGCTGTTCGGTTGTCGGGGCTGCGGGGCGGCAGTCGGAAGTCGGATAGGGACGCGGGGCAAGGTCTGTCCGGCAGCGGGGCTGCGCCTTTTTCTCCTGTCAGCATTTCAACGGCTTCGGTAAAGCTCTTGCCGAAAAACTCCATGACAAAATCAACGGGTGCGCCGCCCTTACTCTGGCTGTGCCTGTACCATTTGTTTCCCCGGACGGTCAAGCTGTCGTGCCGTTTCCAGCGGTATTCATTTCCGGCACGGGTAAGCTGCTCGCCCTGTGATTGCAGGAAAGAAACAAGGTCGGCTTGGTTGGCGCGGTCTATCTGTTCTTGGGTGTAATACATAAAAGTTCAACTCCTTTCAGCGGTCTATATCATGCCGCTTGGTACGGCTCTGCGTCTGTTCCGGCTGGTCGGCGCGGAGTGCAATATCAACGCACTTGCGTATCTTCTGAAGCTCGGCAACTTCGGCGCGGGCAGCTTTCAGTTTGGTGTAGTCGGTATCTCTCTGCTCTTTGAGGTCGGCGTATTCCTGTTCCCATTCCGCAATAGGCAAGGTCTTTGTTCCTTTCGGCAGATTTGCATGGAGATAGCGACTTGCTGCGTTCCATAGGGTCAGTTCGGCGCGGTGGGCTTCCTCGTACTTGTCGCGCTTGTTTGTCCAGCCGTTTTGCAGCTTTTTCAGTTCATCGTGAATGGGCTTGTACTCTGTGTAGTTCTTCCCGTATTCAATTAGTTTTTGCAGTTCTTTCATGCGCTGCTCGGCGGTTTTCATTCCTGCCCGGATTGAATAGGCTTTATCACTGACAGAGGAAAGGGAAGCGTCCAGCTCGTCAAGATTAGAGATACCATGCTCGGAAAGATAGTTGACCGCTGCCGCTATGGTTTTCAGTTCATCGGCTGTGTGCTGTTGTTGCCAACGCTGCGAATACTTCCGGCTCTTTTCTCTCTGAACGCTCAAATACTTCATCAACAGATTTGCGAGGTTGGGAGATTGCGGCGGCTGTTCCGGGGCGGTTTCCCGCGCTTTGAACAGGTCGGCAATCCACTCTTTGAGCTTCCCAATCTGCGCCCGGATTTCCCGGATAAGGCGGTTTGCCTTTTGGATATTTCGGTTCAGTTCGCCTTTCTCGGTGGCGATACCTTTCTTCTCCATCTGGCAAGCAGCCACGCCCATGTGGACGGTAGGCAGTTCGTCAATTCCTCTCTCGGCGTTGCTGCGGTGGTCGATACGCTCCGGGCTTCCGTTCCTCTCCAAAAAGTCGTTGGTATAGTCAGCCCATGCCTTGCGCCACAAGAGGGTGTTGTCCTTGTCGTTCCAGCCTGTAAGGTCAACTTTGTGGTTTTTGTATCTGCCGCTTGGCAAGCGGATACGCTCGCCGTTTTCGTCAAGGTCATATTCCTTTTTGGATTTCGCCGCCCACGCGCCGCGCTCGTCAAGGGGGCGCATGGTAAGCATAATATGACAATGGGGGTTGCCGCTGTTGGTGTCGTGGATAGCAAAATCCACACACATTCCTCTGGAAACAAATTGAGAGGAACAGTATTCCCGGACAAGCCGGATCTGTTCCTCTCTGGATAATTCTATGGGGAGTGCTGCGTCAATCTCTCTGGCAAGCTGGGCGTTCCCAGCTTTCTCGTAAAGTTCCACGCTGTTCCACAAGGTTGAACGGTCAGAGAAAGAGGGCGGGGCATGGAGCGGCAGCATGATTTCTGTATGGACAACGCCGCCTTTGCGGGTGTAGTCGTGGGTCATTCCGTCCCATTCGTTTGTCAGCTTTTCGCCGCTTCGGTAAGCGGCTGCGGCAACGGCTGATTTGCCTTTTCCTCGGCTCACAATGCCGATGTTCCAATGGTAAATGGCTATGGGTATCACCTCCCGGATAGGATAATAAAACCCGCAAAAATGGTACAGACGCCAACGGCGGGTGTACTGTTTTTGCGGGTGTGCAGGGATAGCCGCGAAGCGGCGCAAGGGGTGCAGCCCCTTGTTGCGGCAAAGCCGCCATATCGTAGCGCGGGGAAAGTTCCCTGTGCGGAGATAAGCCCTCGGCAGAGCGCACACGCCCGCAAGGGTGTATAAGTGCGCCCTTGTTGCCAAGGGATTATTTAGCTTGTCGTTTCCTCGGCTCTTTTTCTCAAAAACTCCCGCGCTGGCTGGCTCGTCAAGGCAAGCCGGAGAAGTGCTGTGGCTTCCTCGTCGGTCATGTTCTTTGCTTCCGGCACAATGCTTTCAAAGACTGCGCCCCGGACGATAAGGCGGTGGCTGCGTGTTCTGCGTTCCTCTTTGGATAGCTTTTGACGCAACATCTTTTCCCGGTTCTCAAACTGCCGGATTTTCTTCTTTCCGTCCTCAATCTCGGCAGTCAATTCCTCGCGGGTTTTCTCTCTCGGTTTCGTCATAGCTGGCCGCTCCTTTCTGCCTGTCGGCATAGAAAAAGGACAGTCGATTTGCTCGGCTGTCCTGATGGTAGTATTAAATTTTCATGGGGTTATCCGTTGAAAGAACTTAGGTCAAGCGCACCATTATTTATCAGCTCTTGGATAATGGTAGCCAAATCGTTTTTCACACTTTCGCTTTCAGTTTTTGCACCCGCATTTTCAACATATACGGTGCTATCTCCCAACTTAAAGGTCGCATAGTAAATTACATTCTGTTCTCCCATGCTGTTCCGGTCTGTTACAAAATATCCTGCCGTCACGCTTGTGCCATTTACTTCGCTACTTTCTTCACTTCCTACAATCTTCGTATCAAGTAGTGCTATATCCGTTGTAGATATTACCACTTTGGCATTTTCGATTTTTCCCTCAAAACCAATCAATTCTTTGTTGCTGTCGGAAACAGTATCCTCAACACGAAAAACTGCATGAGCTGTAACGGTCAAGTTTGGAAAAAGAGATGCAGCTTCCGTTTCCGTAAGTTGCCTTGTTGTTATAGTCCCGTCAATGTCAATGCTTGAGCCAGCAGTTTCCGATTTTACAAAGATGATTTCATTTCCGTTGTCCAAAGTGGCAATGTCAGTTTTGTTCCCGAACAATCCACTTTGAAATACGCCTACGCCTAAAACAGCAATTACTGCAAAGCAAGCCGCCATAGCCCCCCACTTTACCCAAATGGGCTTTTTGGCTTTCTTCTTGTAGTTGAGAGCTTCATCGACATATTTTGTGTCAAGCTCGCTCATAGCGTCGGAAAACTTCTTTGCATTCATACGAATACCTCTCTTTCAATCAAATATTGCTTCATCTTCTCGCGGATACGGGTCAGCCGGACAGAAATGTTTTTTTCTGAAAGCCCCATAAACTCGGCTATGTCCTTATAGCTGTCGGAAAACCAATAGCGGCGCATGAAAATAACGCGGTTTTCGGTAGTCAGCGTGTCTAAAAATGCTTCAATGATACGGGCTAACTCTTTGGCTTCGATTTCTGCTTCTACTGTATTCGGGGCTGCTATACAGGCTTCAATTTCTTCCAAAGCAATCGTGTAATGGCTGCTCCGTTTGGCTGCTTCCTTTCTCCAATAGATTTTGAGTGAAATGTTCCGAACGATTTTAACAAGATAAGATAGCAGCGGGTTAGGTCGTGCCGGGGGAATGGCGTTCCATGCGCCTAAATAAGCGTCGTTTACACATTCCTCCGCGTCTTGTCTGCTGCCTACGATATGGTAGGAAAGATTGTGGCAGACCTTTCCGTATTTTATATCCAGCTCTCGTATGCCTTGTTCTGAACGTCCAAAAAACATTTCTATGATTTTTTCGTCGTCTATCATCTCACCGCCTCCTTTCGGGCTTCACCTATGTACTACGGTTTCAGCGGCAAATACTACATCTAATCCGAAACTTTTTCAAAAAAATTATAGCACATCTTTTTGAATAGGGTGTGTCAAGTTGCCGGAATGTTTCTTTGCCGCTTTGCTGGCGGCGTTCCTCCGTTCCTCACTGTATGGGGCGGTCAGACGGAAAGAGAAACGCCCCTTTGCAATATCAAACTCCATGCAGCCCGTTTCGGGGTCTGCGTCGGTTTGGCAGCACTGGTCGGGGTACTGTCCGGCGTAGGCGGCAAGCCGCTTCTTTAAGTCGGTGTTGTGGGTGCGGATATGGATAAGGGGGTCTTTCTCGTCAAACCATATATCGGTGGTCTTTTCCTGCTTTGTCAGCCCTGTTCTCATAAACTCTCCTTTCTGCGCCCCTGTTACGCAATAGGGGCATTTTTCGGGTGTTTTTCCCGGCTCTTGGCTTGGGAAAAACGGCGATTTTCCAATAGAAAACGCTCCGGCGATACATTCCTCGTCCAGGGCGTTTCTATCGTGAAATATGGGATTTTTCCGGCTCTTGACGCTCATACATAGATAAGCTCAAACTTGACGATTTCTTCCGCTTGCGCCTTGCAGGTGTTCATCAGCCCCACCCATTGCATGGGGTCTGCGGCTTTCAGTTCCTCGGTTGCGCCCGCACCCTCGGCAAGCTGCGGGATAATGAGGTCAAGGCGGCGACGGACGGCGGCTTCAATCTCGGCGCAATGCTCATAGAGGGTTTCGCTTGCGACAAGGGCGGTGTAGAGGTCGGGGCGGTAGCCCTCAAGGTAGGCTTTCCGCAAGTGTCCGTAATGCCCGATAGGGGGCTTTTTCTTGGCGGGTGCGTCGCCGTTGTCAATCAATCTTCTCATGCGCTCAATGCTCCTTTCTCGTCCTGCACAAGAGGAAGCTCGATAGGCTCTTGCGGCTCCTGTGCCTGTTCTTGCTGCTCTTTCCATTGTTTGCGTTTTTTCTGCATATAGCGGCGGTTGTACTCGGCTTTCTTTGCCCGTCGGCGTTCCTGTTCGGCTATCGCGGCGATTTCTTCCTCCGTCAGTTCCACTTCCTCGTGTGGGATTTCCACCTTGCCCACGAAGTTAAAGAAAATCTCAATTTCCTGTGTGCGGCTTGCCCCTTTGCCCTCCGCTTGGTGGACAAGGATTTTTTCAATAAACTCATTTATCATGGCAGGGGTAAGCTCGGAAAAATCTGTGTACCGCTTCACAAGAGCGATAAACTTTTCCGCATTGACGCTCTCGCTGCTGATACGGTCAAGCTCCTGTTGGTCTTGGGTAATGCTTGTGTTCAGCCCGTCCAATTCAAGTTCAAAATCGTGTAGCATTTGCTCAAAGAGCTTATCAGAAAGTTTCCCATTGACATTATCCTCATAGAGCTTTCGTATCAAGCGGCTCAATTCATCGGCGCGTTTCTCGCTGCGCTGTTTCCTCTGCCGTATGGTCTTGATAGCCTTTTTCTGCCGTTCCCCGGAAGCGGAGCAGACTTGTTCAATAAAGGCGGCTTCATTGTTCTGCGCATAGTTGCATACTTCCTTTATCGCTTCAAGTAGCAGTTCATTTACAACAACGGTGCGGATAAGGTGGGTGGTGCAGTAGGTGTCATATCGCTGATTTCCTAAATCGTATCGGGAGCAGTTGTATTCGTCGCGGTCTGGACGCCTTTTCCCGTTTGGTCGCCCCGCCCAATCCCGCGCCTTTCCCGCTTTCCCTCGATGGTTATACATCTTCGCCCCACAATCGGCACAAAACATTAAGCCGGTTAAGGGGTTGGCTTCTCCGATGGTGTCAGTTCTGCGGATTGTTTTTCTCAATGACTGTACGCGCTCCCATGTTTCTTTGTCAATGATGGCTTCCTGTGTGTCCTCGAAGATAACTAAATCCTCTTTGGGTGTCGCTTTGGAGCGTTTGTCCTTGTAGCTTTCCTTGTAAGTCCGAAAGTTTACTGTATGCCCCATGTATTCCGGTTTTGACAGAATATCGGAAATTGTATTGCCGCGCCATGCGTAAGGCTCGGTTGAATTGTAGTTTGACTTGTGATTTCCCATGCCGCGCTGTGCAAGATAGTAGGACGGTCTTTCTATCTTTTCCAACGCAAGAATACGGGCGGTTTCATACGGGCCTTTGCCCTCTATCGCCATTCGGTAAATCCGGCGTACTACCTCGGCGGCTTCCTCGTCAATAATCCAATGGTTTTTATCATTCGGGTCTTTCTTGTAGCCGTATATGCAATGGTTTGTCAAATGTGCGCCGGACATTCCCTTTGCCCGTAAAACAGTTGTGATTTTGCGGCTGGAGTCACGAACATACCACTCGTTCATAATGTTCAAAAACGGCGCAAACTCGCTGCTTTCCCGTTTGTCGCTGTCTACACCGTTGGCAATGGCGATAAAGCGCACGCCGTTTTCTCTGAACATCACTTCGGTATAAAATCCCACTTGCAAGTAATCCCTACCGACGCGACTTAAATCTTTTACAAGGACATGGGAAACCTCGCCGCTTTCAATGCTTTCAATCATGCGCTTCCAATTCGGACGGTCAAAATTAGCCCCAGACCACCCATCGTCGGTAAAGTGGACGCAGTTAGTAAAGCCATGCGATTTTGCATAATCTTCAAGCAGCTTCTTTTGATTGATAATCGAATTGCTGTCGCCTGTCAGTTCGTCGTCGCGGCTCAACCTCTCATAAAGGGCTGTGATTTTTCCGCTTCCTGTTTGCTTTGTTTTCATGGGTCAATTCTCCTTTCTATGGGCGATTTCTTATCCCCCTTTCATAGCATATAACATCGGTAAGCCGTTTGGGTGGCCTGATCACGACTTCATGGATCCCTTTCTGGGCGATCCCTATCTTCTGTCCTTCCGATACATCCGGCAGGCGCAGTTCCTTGATCTTCGTGTCGAAAATGGCAGTAAAGCCCCGGTCTTTGATAACAGAACCCCTGCTCACAAATAAACTCCCATCCACATCGAGGAGATACTTTCTCTTCTCTTCCACCAGGTCAGGAAGAAAGATTGCCAGAAAACGCTTATAGACCATGATGCATACATTTTTTTCCATTTCAGACAGTTTGGAAAAATCCGGGATCTTCCCTGTCGGGATCAGGGCACCATGGGAACTTTTTTTAACTTCCTCATCGTTTACGTATCGTTTGTTTACCGCCGTCTTTTTGATGGCTTCAGGGGTGATGGAAGACAGATATGGTTCCATCCCCGGAACAGCGGATACCGTCCGCAGCAGGGAAGAAAATTCTTTTGCTTTCTCGGAAGAAAGATGTTTTCCGTCGGTACGCGGATAGGACATGACCTTGTGCGTCTCGTATAATGACTGCAGAGCCTGCAGGGTCTCATCCGGGGAGTACCCGTACTTCTGTCCTGCCTCCACCTGGATGTCTGAGAGTTTGTACAGCTGCTGCGGAGGCTTTTTGGTTTCTTTTTTTTCTGTTTTCTTTACAATGGCTTCCGGGCCAAGACCGCTTACCAGTTCTTTAGCTTTTTCCAGTTCTGGGAAGGCAAGGTCTTTTCCTTCTTCATCGACCAGTGTCGCTACCATTTCCGGATCTTTTGTCTGGATGACTGGCAGATAGGAACTTTTCGAGGAAAATTCATCGATCGCTTTACAATTGTCATAGACCAGCTTCAGGGTAGGCGCCTTTACTCTTCCCACCCTCATGAGCATGCCGGTCTTGACGGTATATGCGACAGAGAGGTTGAACCCGATCAGCCAGTCAAATTGTGCCCGGATCCAGAATGCCTGCGTCATACCCACATCCCTGGGGCAGGTATGGAAGTCCGTCAGGTTTTTGAAGGAATCCATGATTCCCTTGTCTGTCAGGTCGGTCTCAAAGAAGCGGTATGCTTTCATCTTTTCCAGATGCAGGTTCTTTTCCAAAAGGGCATAGATCCCGTTCCCCTCCACATCACTGTCGGTGCCGACGATGATGCCTTCGTAATCCCCGGACTTTATAAGATCACGTATCTTTTTTACCAGATCCGGCTTGATGGATTTGATGCGAAAACTGTCAGGCACCATCGGAAGCTTCAGGTCCTTCCATTTCAAATTCCATTGGCTGTATTCTTTGGGTTCCATCAGTCCGCAGACATGGCCTGCAAGGGCAACGAATGTGATGTCCCCGCAGGGTTTATTTGATTTTTCGTAAGCCTTTTTCACCAGTATCATGGTGGACGGCTTTTCGGCTATATATAACAGCATAAAATTCCTCCTAAGAAAAGGGGAGGAAAATTCCTCCCGTTTTTATACAGAAAGACCTAGGCGGTCTTTCTCTGTGACCTGTGATATTTCTTTTGTTCTGTTTTTTTATATGCACTTTCGATTAGTGCAAGTTTTTTGTTCGACAACTGACATCTGATAATCAAAAAAATCGTTCTGGATCTCCTCTTGGAGGACAGAAATAGTCTTTTTTGCCGCAATGTATTTTTTATAATATTCGCGGCATTTGTTCCGTACCATCCAGTAAAAGTTTCCTTTATTTGTTTCATAAAGTTCTGTCAGGTGCTTGTACATTGGCTGTCCCTTTTTACTGACCACGTAATCATCAACAAGAGCAACAACCTCTCTGGTACGTTTTGAGTAACCTAGAGTGGTTTCTTTATTGACAGTATAGCCGAGTCTTTTTTCCGGTGCTTCCAGTACGGATTCCGGGTATCTTTCCGGTTTTCTGTCCTCAGTCAGCAGACCGATCGCAGTCAGTTCCTCCATGCTGAACGGCATTCCGGAAGACCTTTTCTGCACCGTCACGTCCGTAAGGCCGAACCGTTCAGAAATCTCCTTAGCAGCTTCCAGCAGGCTGAGTCCTGTCTGGAACATATACAGGTCGAAAATATCCGCAGTATGTCCGCAGGCAAAACATTTGATCCGGCTGTCTTTCATGATAAAGGCATTTCCAAATCTCTGGTCGTCATGGAACGGACAAAGGACAGAAGTCAGTCCTCCGATCCTTCGTTTCTCTATGCCAAGTATATCACAGATATCTTCCATGCTGACGCATTCCTTGATTCTTTCCAGGTCATATTCTTTCATAAAAAAATCCCCTTTCGTTTTTGATCTTTGGATAAAATGAAAAATGAAGGGGATAGATAAAATCACATATGGCTTTCTTATTCTGCAAAACAGATACAGGCAAGGCAGGCACAGGATGACAGGAGCATCCCAAGGGTAGAGAAATTAACCCACCATTCACCCGGACTTGTAGTCGGCGGACTTGCAGCTGGCGAACTTGCAGCTGGCGAACCTGTAGTTGAACCAGCTGCCGTTGGATCCTTCGCCGTCAGAGCGGCGTTGTTTTCCGATGGATGAAAGACGGCGATATCCGGATGGTAAAAATAATACCCTGTCATCTCCGGTTCTACCGTCATGGCATTCGGCCTTTCCAGATGAAAGCAGAAGATAAAAGAGGAAAACAGCAGTAAAGCAACAAAAGCGGTAAGAAAGATCCCGCGGAGGGCATTCCCCGATTCATACATCCCTGTCACCTCCGATCCGTCTTTCCAGCCGGTCGATCCTTCTTTTCATCCGCAGCATGCTTTTTTTCATTTTTCTCAGCCGGGCATCCCGCTGGTACATTTCCAGCGTATACAGCTGGTGAAGGGAGACAGCTAGGCTGATGCAGACCATGGAAAACTGTTTAAAGAGCAGTGAGGTAAGTATCCCTGCCATACCAAGTACAAACAGATGGACCATCACCGTCCTCTTATTTCGAAAAATGGGGAATATACGTGCAGCAGCACTTAATGCTACAGATATTACAAATATTCCATTGAGTATCCGGAGTATTTTAAGGAAGAGCATAGTGTCCTTTCATCCAAATAAGGACCAGAAGCTCCGGCCCATATTGGATCATCTTTTTCGTTTAGTCATAAAGAGCAGGGATCCCGGTAGCTGTTCCCGCTAAAAGTGCGGCAAGTAGCTGTCCCGTATGGTCCGGCTTCAGACCCTCCCCGATCTCCGGCTTCCAGGTCTTCTTTTTATCAAAAATAAAGGTCTTTCCATTCTCCACAAAAAGGCAGTCGTCTTTATCCATGTCCCGGAATCCTTCTAAAATCTTCCACATCAGCTGCTGCGGAACCATGGCTGGTTTTTACATCCCGGTAATCTGTAAGGTTGATATCCTTAAAGCTGGCAAATACAGGGATAATCTTATTCAGGTAAGAGATGGAAGAATCATCACTGTTATCTAAAAACAGCTTATAGTCACAGGAATTGATGATTGTCTCATCAGCATCAGCCAGGCTGTCGATATGTACAAATGTAGAGAGCTGGCTTTCATCGTATCCTTTGTCCCACATGTAGGAATAATCTGGATCAAAACCATTAGCGATCAGTGTCAGATGCTGTGCGTGGAGATATTTGCCCCTTAACAGCATGTCAACGAACCTCGGGGTACTGGCAGGGGCATGGATGTTTCAGATAGATCACAACCTTATCCTCAAAAAACATCTTCGGCTTGCAGACGAGCAGTTCGACACAGGAGCAGTATTTCTTATTAAGTGGATCCACTTCATAGACCTGGTACCCCTTTGCCTTCATCCTACCGGCGGTTGCTTCACTGATCTTCCCGTTATAATCCCAGACAAGATAGGATCCGTTTGCAGTAAGAAGATTCAGGACGATCAGGTCCCGTACTTCATCCGCAGTCCCTCCGACGGCAAGCAGGTTTCCGGAAACCAGTCTTGCGATATGCTTTGAAATCTGAAGCGGGAGCCCCGCGGAAAAATCTGTTCTAAATAAATCTGTCATTCAATTAAACCTCCTTTGATGTACCTAATATGGAAAAAAATCTAAAAAAAAATCCTGCCATCTCTGGCAGGAGAAAAAGTGAATTCGAATTCACTTTTTTTACCACCGGACCGCCATATGGTCACGTCAATAATTTATTCTTTGGGCGACACTGGTGAGTGTCAGGGATTTCCTTGCCCTGGTGATGCCTACATAGCAAAGACGTTTCTCCTCTTCCATGCAGTCCATGGCAGCTGGATCCGTGCTGTTGACTGCGCGATATCCCGGGAACATGTTTTCTTCCATTCCGGTTATGAACACATGTGGAAATTCCAGTCCCTTGGAACCATGAAGCGTCATTAATACTACACCGTCCTCGTCGTCCTTTAAGGAGTCAATTCCGGATATAAGGGCAGTCTCTGTGGGATAAGAGTTGTCCTCTCATTTCAGTAGAAGAAGTATCTTCTGGCAACCTCTTCATAATATTCTTTCTTTGCAAAATCCAGTGTCTTTCGAAGGCTGATCTCATTTGCCCCGATCTCTTCTCTCAGCTCTTTTGCGTACGGAAGGAGACTGTCTACTCTCCTGCCGTTCTTTTCTGATTTCTGGATATCTGTATACACTGCTTTTAACTCATCAAAAGTTAAGGTTTTATATGGATTCTCTGTCATACCGGCACCTCCCTGCTGTATTTAATATGTCTTTTTGCGATTTTGTACTGTCCTAAAAAGTTCATCCTTTCAAAGTTCTCCAGAATGGACTGCAGCCGGTAAATGAAAAGATCCATTTCCTGCTGGGTCACCTTAAAGGTAAGGGTCCTTTTATCCTCTGCATGTTCTAAGTCCACGGTCTTCAGCTTTCCCATATCCCTTAAAAATGCTTTGCAGTTAAAGATTTCAAAGGTCCAGTCCACACTTAAGGAAGAGGAACCGGAAATTGAGATCGAGTAAGCCGTACGCCTGTTGTTTTTATCCGCAGTAGATTTTGGTTTGACTGGGGAAGAATACAGCGGAGGCAGGTTGATGGTTTGGGAAAGACGATGTGATTGATACAGGTACAATGCTTCATCTATGGCTTCTACCATCTGTTTATTTTTGGGGTATCTGTCTAAATTGGCTGCAAAAAACTTTCTCGCGTTCGTAAGGATGTTCAGCCCGTTTTCCATCTGCATTACCTCCGCGGCAGTCCGGTTCTTGCAGTTCCTTTCTTTGATCGGGACGGTATAGGCCGGGGTATTTGGCTTGCTCATTGCCTGCCGGTTTAATATGTTTCGCTGGAACTGATACTGGTTCAGAAGATACGGTATGTCATTAGCCGGGATATTGGCAACCACGCTTCCCTTTTCCGAAGAGGCGATGGCCATACGGAATACGGAATAACCGGTGTGCATTTCCATTGGCGAATTTTTTGTATCCCCTTCTCCCGGGACATTAAGGTCCGCGGCACAGGTCAGGGACATTCCTGCTCTGGCAGCCACCCAGATCTGCAGGGGATATTTTTCTACCATAGCCTGTTTATCTGGGAGCGGCTGGTTGGTTTGAGGATAAGATGGCATGTTATTATAAAACTGCTGATATGCTGTCTGCGGAGACTGATTACTATACATTTGTTTTCTCCCTTCTGTTTTTCTTTAATAATATAACAGAACGGGAAACTCTTCTTTTTGTACGAAAAAACTCTTAACTTGTTTTTTGTACTTTAACTCTTTTTGAGTTAAGATACATCAACAAAGTTAAGATTAGCCTCAAAGCCATATTATTACTGAAGATTTTGCTTTTTTAAAAATCAAAAATCTCCGCGGTGTTTTCATGATTCCGCGGAGATTAAGGGAAAATATAAATTAGAAAGTCCTGCACTTAGCAGGCAGGATTATCGCCCTGGCAATTGATCTGGATATGTCCCAAAATTCAGAAATAAATAAGGCAGCTCTGCATCTGCAGGCTGCCTACATTTTTACGCTGTTTTCGCACCATATTCAAACATTTTGATGCCAATTATATGGCAAATGTCGAACATATGATTGATGATTAATTCCACATCAGGATCTTCTTCTCCTGATTTATGTAGTTTTTGGCTGATATGCTGCTTGGCCTCATATATTTCTCCATACAGCCTGTCACATTCTGAGTCTTTTGAAAACTCATCCTGTATTTTTGCGTACTCTTCTGAAGCCTCATCTTCTGTAATTGCTCCCATTACCATTTCGTATACTGTGTTTGCGTCCATGTGTGAACCTCCTGTTATGTGTTTTTGTGTGTATGTTTATCATACTTCAGATATTCTGTTTTCTCCACAAAAACAGTTCGTAAAATACCTGCCTTTTTCGACATTTTGCGTTATACAAATTACCATCAGTTTAATCTTTTTTCGGGGCATTGTATGCGTATATAGGCTGCGAAAATAATACAGGCAGATGTCTGAAAAGTTGGGGAAATTGTGGGGGAATTGTTTTCCGCAGATTGACTTTGCCATTTGATAGTACTACAATTAAGACAGATAAAAGAAAGGAGAAATTTTTTTATGAAAAAGTTGAAAAATGTAAAATTTGCCGCCCTGATGCTGTTTGTCTGTGCGGTACTGCTCTGCATGAAACCGGTTGGAGTACAGGCTTCCACAATGCAGACCATTAACACCAAAAAACCGTGTAAAAGCTACGATATCACGGGAGACAACAAAAAAGACTCAATACAAACAAAATGGGCATTTGACGAATACGTGTCAGTCATTGTTAACGGAAAGACCGTTTACAAAAACAAAACTCCAATCGAATATGATCCGACCGTCCGCTACTGTAGATTTGAGAATGGCACTCCATTCTTATTCATTGAGAGTTATGGCGTAAATGATCTTGCTCAGGCTACCCTTGTTTATTATAAGAATGACAAACCGAAGTCTATCAACCTTGATTTTGGTACTTATGGATGGCTGTACGGCGTGAGTGATCTCAGTGTTTCGGGTAATACTTTTACAGTCCAATATTCTCTAATGACAGGATCTACCGGATTTACCAGATTAAAACCATGTGTCTTTGTATACAAGGATGGAGATATTAAGAGAAAAGGACACAATGTATATGACGTTGCAGCTCTCGACAGGTATACCACCGGGCATGAAATGCTCAGAACTTCATATGTCAGTACTGCCAGAAAACTGACGGCATACAATGACATCACTACAAAAGACAGGGCATTTTCAATCAAAAAAGGTGCAAAAATAAAAATAACAAAGATTTATTACAATCGGAAGACACTTCTAGTCGGAGTCGAATACAATGGAAAATTTGGCTGGGTGAAAGGAATAAAACGGATAGTAGCTTATAAAAACCCATTGTTTAAAAATCTGGCATTTGGAGGCTGATCATGAAAAAGGGGATGCATATGGCATCCCCTCTTTTCATCTGGAAACAGTCATTACCTTTCCCATAAATAGTATTTCATCATTATTACTGTCATAGATCAGGAAGGCAAACGGTCGGGTAAGCTCCACAGTTTTGATGATCGGCTCATCCTCCTCTGCGGCTGACATGCATTCCATGATGACAGCAGTCACTGCCGCTGCTTTCGTGCCGTTTTCATCCAGCTCCAGTTTTGTTTTCTGAAGGATCGTATCCACATTTACGTTTTGGTCTGCAATACCGGAGAAATCAGCATTGCTGGAAAATATATTGCCCAGTCCCAGATTTGAGAGCATGTCGTTCAGAACGGCGCTCGTTTCAAAGTTAAGTTTTGGCATCTTGCAGTCAACTGCATCATATTCTGGATTGGATTTCAGGAGTCCGCTAATATCCAGATCCTCCAGAGTGAAATTACCCTCATCATTTGGCAGGATCCCTATGAAACTTAACCCGTTGGCATAATCCCTGCCAAAAGCCGTAGCTTTGTCATTTTCATAATACCGGTCTCCTGTACAGGTCATATATTTTGTCTTTTCTTTTTTTCCAAAATTTTCTTCTGTATCAGAAATATTCCAAGGTTCCCCGCTCCATCCGGATTCAAAATACAGGGAATTGGTTAAACACAGTCCTGTACTGTCGCTGATAAGGTCCGGGGTTATGATCTCCGGGATCAGACCTTCTGTGTTTTTGTCACACCAGGAGTTGATGATACTACATGTTTTCTCCGCGGCAGAGAAATCCACATTTTCTACCTCAGCCCCAAAACTGTCCGATACTGTATTTCTGAATTTCTCCTGAAGCGTCAGTTCATCATCTGCCCAGACCGCATCTGCGATCTTTAATTTCGATTTATATCCGTAATTCTCGTCTTCGGTATTGTATTCTTTGATCTTGTCCAGGTAATCTTTTGCATAGGAAGCAAAATCATCGGTTCCCAGGTAATCCTCCAGGATTTTTTTGGTTTCTCCCTTTGCACCTTCCGCGATCATACCGAGTGCGAAGTTAAGACTTGTGGGACTGAACATGATGTTTTTTCCATCGGCTGCTGCGGAGATCCGATCTGTCATTTTTACGGAATTCTGCAATACTGCGGTTTTGTCGATATCAGATTTCTCTTCTTCAATAGATGCTGCAATCTGGACCTCATGGTCTTTTGCGGAATCGGCATATACATTGGCAACAGGCATTACGACAGTCATGACTGTCATTATCCCGGCTAACAGTTGGTTCCTTCTCATAAGACATTTCCTCCTCTGGCGTTTTCTTTAGTTTAGCATATTTTTCTTTCGGTTTTGTAATCTGCGGAGAACGGGATAATGACTTCTGCCTATAAGATGAAAAGCGTTTGGCCTTCCTGGATTTAAAACAGAAAATTGTCCATACGGGCTCAGGGTTGTGAAATTCCTGCCACGAAAACAGTTCGCAAAATACCTGCCTTTTTCGACATTTTGCGTTATACAAAATACTAGCATTAAAAAGATTTTTGAGAAATGTTTGTTGACACAGTATATATCAAGATATATACTATATTATATAAGGAGGTGTATTATTATGACAACAGCAAAGTTATTTGAAAACGGTAGAAGTCAGGCTGTTAGATTGCCGAAGGAATATCGCTTTTCTGGAAACGAAGTATCTATTAATAAGATAGGGGATGTCGTGATTTTAATGCCACAAGACAACAAATGGGCTGGCTTCATGGAAAGTCTGGAATTGTTTACGGATGATTTCATGAAGGATGGACGTGAACAGCCAGAAAATCAGGAGAGAGAAATTCTATGAAGTATATGCTGGATACAAATATCTGTATATATGCAATTAAGAATAAGCCGATCGTGGTGATCAGAAAACTGTTATCCCATAAACCGGAAGATCTGTGCATTTCTTCAATTACTTATGCAGAATTGATGCATGGAGTTGAAAAAAGTCAATCTGTAGAAAAAAACAGGATAGCTTTATCATTGTTCCTATCTCCCATTCAAATCCTTGATTTTGGAAGCAAAGCTGCGGAGGAATACGGGTGGATTTGCGCTGATCTTGAGAAAAAAGGTACACCTATTGGACCAATGGACTTGTTGATTTCAGGACATGCAAAATCAGAAAATTTAATACTGGTTACCAATAATACAAGAGAATTTTGTAGGGTAGAAGGTTTAGAACTGGAAGATTGGACTATCGAGTAAAATCAGGGGCTTATGGCTCCTGATTTCTGTTTTTCTACTCTTCCGTAATAACATTGCAGGAATCTAATATCTCATCTGTAAGCATCGGGTTGTAATGCTCTGTCTGAAGGGGTAACAGGGATTCCGTACAAAGAATGGCTGATACCTGTGTACCTTTGATCCTGCATGGCTCTGTCGGTCATAGTTGGTATCCCTAGTGGACGTTTTTCCTTTTTTCCATTCTTTTCGATATAAGTTCTCTTCAATGGCTTTGCTTTGTATGAAGAAGTTGTAAGGTTGTAAACTGCCTGGATTTTGTCTTCGTCTGTCGACCAGATGTCTCCATCAATTCAGGTGTATTTTTACCTTTGTTTGTTATCACTCTCTTAACTGCCAGGACTTTTGCATAAAATGAATTTGTGATTAACTTTTGGAGTCTCTTTACAATGTGAACTTCCAGTTTTTTTCCGCCTAAATCGAGTGTCGCTATATCTGCGACTCAAAATAATTCTATTTTTCCGTCTTTTCTCCATCTGATCCTGCATTCAAAAAGTTCATGATCTCCTCATATGACCGCCCACTTTTTACAACCGCTGACAGGATCTCTTCTTTTCTTATGGCATCCCGCTTGTCTAACAGTTCTTTCAGATTTGCTGTTGCCTGGTCATACTTTTTCTTCGCTGCGATCACATCAGCCTCTGCTTTTTCAATCTTTTCTTCCAATGCTTCCTTACTTGTTTTTCTTGTTCTTGCCATCTTTATTTTCCTTCTTATTCTGCTTTTTTCAGTTCCTTACTCAGCTCTGATGCAAAATATTTTATACTGCTCGCATCCAGTCCAAAGGCTTTCAATATTACTTTCTGATTCGCTGTTACTGCATGATCCAGACGGTATATATTGTCCAACTGACGTACCATTTCTATTTTTTCCAGCTCTTTTATTGCCGCCGATACCGTTATATAGTTCGGTTTCTTATCCGGTTTTTTCATCTCTTCTTTTAGTTTTATATACCTCTTGCAGCGCACTATCATGGATACAAATCCAACAAATATCTTCGCTCTTGCTGATTCTTCTGACTACACCCGGATGCTTTATCCAGCATGAACTGAAGCTGGGAGATATCGTTCAGACTTCCTGGATATTTTTCATAAAATAATGGTTCCTGATTATGAGTATCATACGCAACTGCATAATTAAATACCAGCTCTCCCATATCTACTTTCGGATGTCCAAATTCAACCATTTTTATATCTCCAGCCTGACAGTTTTTATTCGTTGAATCATAAGAAATATACTAGTACCAGGTGTCTGACCCCAGTATGTCTTTTAGTAAAAAAATGGCTTCATGTTATCAGTTTGTTCTTGTGAACTAATGATAACGTGAAGCCATTTTAGAATTAAATGAATCATACTCCCCAACATAACAATAGCCTTGACCATACTAAACAATCACGGCTATTATTCTCCTATTTTAATCCAGCTGTTTATTTTTATGAAAAAGTACGGTACAAATAAGTACGGTAAATGGCACTGAAAACACGATTCCAAAACTTCCAGCAAGCCCCTGCATGATTGCAATTCCAATATTATTTGAATTAATAATCTGCTGATACGGAAGATCATATGCGTAATCAAGAAGAAGTGTACTGACGCTGCTTCCTGCAAATGCCAGGATAAGCGTATTACTGTCCGTTCCCATCATATCTCGTCCCACACGCAGTCCTGCTTTAAAAAGTTCTGTTCTTGTTAAAGAAGAATTCTGTTTATAGATTTCATCAATAGCACTGCTGATTGACATTGCAACATCCATAACAGCACCTAAACATGAAATCAGCAGACCTGAAAACAGCAATCCACCTACCTGGATGCGATTTGTATTCCAGAGAGTCATCAACGTCTCAATATCCGATACATTATATCCGGAAATTCCAGATGCCTTACTAAAACACCATGCGGAAATCCCGGCAAGAACTACTCCGGCAAGAGTTCCAAGCGTTGCGGCACACGTTTTTCGTGTAGGACCTCCGATAAGATACATGGTAACCAGTGTCGTAATAAAACATACAAACACTGCGGTCCAAAACGGTGAGTATTTCAGATACACAAGCGGCAGATATACAAAAATCACGCAGAAAAACGTAAAGACAAGTCCAAGGCAGCCTTTTATTCCCTGCTTTCCACCAATCATGCAAAGCGCTAACAGATAAATAAGTGCAAAAATATAAATAACCGATTCTCTATCCTGTGTATAAACACTGGCAACTGTAGAATCACCTGCAACACTCTGCATAACGATTACTTTCATTCCAGGTTTGCATGCCGCGCCAAATAAATACCCAGAACTACTTGTAATATCAAGTTCTTCTCCTTTTCGTACCCCTGTAAGCATGTGTACACGTACTTTCTGCTCTCCTACACGGGTTCCGTTTTCCTCCAGATTATCCTGAAGAATTTTCACCACTTTCGCTTTCTCAAATGTCTGCCCTGTCCGAACCACCAATTCTGTTTTTTCTACCTGATTCAGCCTGATAACAAAAACAGCGAACACACAGACAAGTAAAAAATAAATAAGATACCGGACTGCCTTTTTTCTGGTAAGTAGCCCGGTAAGTTTTATGTTTTTCATAGAATTTGATTTCTCAGATTCTGCTTTTAATTCTCAGATGTTTCAGCTACTGCATCTGTAGAAGTATCTGCATTATCTGCTGGTGTATCCGAAGAATCTGATGCTTCAGCGTCACTGTCTGTGGTGTCAGCAGAAGTGTCTGAGGTATCTGAGGAATTGTTCGTAGTATCTGTGCCCGTTTTTTTGATAGTAAATGTATCATCAATTGCTTCTGCCTTACCATCATCTGTAATCTGGTAAGTATCAATAGAGAATGCATCTGCTGTCAATGTAATGACAGAATAACTTGGAAGCCAGTTCTGGCATGCGGGCTGCCACATAATCCTGCTGAGTGGAAAGAAGTTCATAATACTTAGAACCTGAAGCGGAGTTTGCTGTCATGTACAGGATTCCCTGTGGATCTGTAACGGTATCTCCATCAACATCTTCGATTGTATAGCAGCTATTATCCTGATGGAATGCATCCAGTGCAGCCTGTGCATCTGTATCTCCTTCTTCCGGAGCAAGTGCGATCTGTTCCTGTGTATCTACATTTGTAGCATGATCCCAGTCATAATCTGTTCCATCTGCATTCAGACTGAACTCATATTTACCATGAGTCTGTCCATCACCGTAAAGCATTTTGGAACGACTGTATGTATGGTCATGTCCCTGAAGGACAACATCGATATCATTTGCATCAAATACAGGAGTAAGCTGTGTACGAAGGATCATACCATCGGTATCTGAATGATCAAGACCAGATCCGTAAATATCCTGATGAATGGTTACGATACGCCATTTTGCATCCGGATAAGCTTTGACAGCTTCTTCGATTGTTTTCTGATGTTCTGCCACGTTATAATTATTGGTATTTAAAACAATGAAAAGTCCCTCACCATAACTGTAGTAATAATCACCACCAGCCTGAGTTTTTCCATTCTCTGTATTATTCGGATTATTAAAGTGATACATGTAATCTTCATTTAAAGAATCATGGTTACCAATCGTAGTTGCCACTGCAAGACCTTTCAGCGCATCAGCACTCAGGTAGGAAGCATATTCTTCCTCTTTTGCTTCACCTGTTTTGTTAACCTGGTCACCTGCTGAGATTACAAAGTTAATATCCGGATTTTCCTCAAGTGCTGTATTCAGAGTACGATTCCATGAAAAGCCATCATTCTCTGCTGCTTTATTTGCCGCACCTGATTCATTGGAAAGCTCTGCGCCATTCTGAGTCTGACCTTTGGAAGCACCAATCTGCGGGTCGCCTACATAAAGGATCTTTACAGAATCTGTACTCTGTGTTTTATATTCACATACGTCTGTCTGCTCACCGTTTTTCTCAACTGTGTAATAATAAGTTGTATTCGGTTCCAGTCCTGTAACTGTTACATGATTATATTCATAAGCCTTATCTCCCGTAAGACTCTGATCTACGTCACCGGCAGTTCCCTCGAATGTCTCAAGATTATCTTTATCTGTTCCAAAATGAACTACAGGTGTTGCATCGCTGTCACCTTTCTCACTATACCATGCGAAATTCAGCTGAGTATCATCAGCACCAGGCGTAAGAGATACCTTTGTAAAATCAGCTGCTGTTGTTTCCCATGCTGCATCCCAGTCAGACCATCCAGAATCAGCACCAACCACGCTGCTGTCTGTATAATGATTTGTAGATGCATATGCTGCCGGACAAACCACTGTCATAGAAAGAGCTGTTAAAAGACCTGCAATTAATTTTCTTTTCATAATAATAGACTCCTTTTCAAAAAATATTCTTGTTTTTCAGTCGTCGCATGAAGTATAGCACCCGAATTTTCCAAAAACAACAGATTTTCCTTATGTTTGACAGACATTTACATATTCCTTAACATAGAATCATAATTGTTAAAATCCGAAGTATAATTAACCATATTAGCCGCGAAATTCAGGTCATTTTATGGGACAGTCAGTAATTGTTCCAAATTATTTTGACAAAACAAATTTACCAGATTCAACCCATAAAAAAAGTACCTCCACCATGGGAAGTACTTTTTTAATAAACTTATACAAATGCCATCAAACTAATTATACACTTTAAATTATTTTATTTATCGCCTAACGCAACACTTTCTGCCACTGCATCCATCGCAAATTCTCTGGCGTCCTCTCCAAGCTGTACAAAGCCCGTATTATCCAATGCTTCTTCTGCAATGCTCACGCAGTTATCTGCTGCTCTTTCCAGATTATAAAGGATCCCGGAAAAGCCTATTGTTAAACCAGGATCACATTTCTGCTCTTTTACTCTGTTCAGGTGTGCCTTATTAAACTTCTTTTCCGCCTTGTTCATCTTTTTCTTATTCTTAAATACCTGTTCCGCCTGCTCGGCGCTTCCTTCTTTCACTGCTTCCATCGCTTGATTTAATAAATCCCATGTAATAGCAATGCAATTTCCCAACTCTTCATTTGCAGTCGCAGAAAGTTTCATTCCCTTACTTTCGATCTGATCCCAGATTCCATCAATATCCTGACATCGATCTGCTATCCTCTGAATATTATTCGTCACATAAAGCAGTCCCGCAGTCTGTTCCGACTGTTGTTCTGTCAGATTACCACTGGAAAAAAGTCTGGTAATATATTCTGTCACATCTTCCTGTAAATGCTGTACAGTTTCCAGTTTTTTCTTAAATTTATCATATGCGGCAGATGTTTTTCCTACGCTGATCACTTCTTATAACTGTGTAAGCATAGTTGCAGCAAAACCTGCCAGATTTTCCAGTTCCTGTGATACCAGATACATAGCAGCCACCGGCTGGTCAATCATCTTGTTGTCCAGATATTTCGGCTCATAAGCTGCCTTGATTTTCTTATCTTTTCCCGGAATAATCGTAGTTACAATTTTAACCATCAACGGAATCAGTGGCAGCCACACCAGTGTACATACCACATTGAAAGTCGTATGCGCATTCGCAATTTGACGTGAAATTACCTCTACTTCGTTGCCTTTTGGTGAAATATACTGTACGAATTTCGCAAACCACGGAATCAGCCATACAAAAACAAAACTTCCTGAAATGTTAAAGATACTATGTGCGATTGCAGTACGTTTCGCATTCTTTGACTGTCCAATAGATGCCAGAAGTGCTGTAATCGTAGTACCGATATTATCTCCAAGCAAAATAGGAATCGCTCCTGCCAGACCTATCACACTTGTCACACCATCCGGTCCTGCCTGAGATGCAAAGTTCTGAAGTACTGCAATCGTAGCAGAAGAACTCTGCACTACCAATGTCATCGCCGCACCAAGAAGTACACCTAATACCGGAATGGAAGAAACTTTTCCCATAAGATCAGTAAAAACCGGACTGGTTGCCAGTGGTTTCATTACACTGCCCATAATTTCCTGTGACCAGTGCTCCTGCAAGCGCTCCCATGACCGGGTTCTTCGTAAGAAATCCCAGAATCTTTTTCATCTTTTCCCCGGCAGCTTTTTGCAGCGCATCACTCATGCTGTTCATTCCATAAAGAAATAACGCCAGGCCGCCAATCAGTCCAAAAATCACTTTTACATTTTCGTTCATTACCTGTTTTCTCCCTCTTCCTTTTCAAATACGTTCTGGTATTTCTTTCACGTTCATTTGTAAAATAAATACTGATACAAGTTCCTCATGCTTCTTGGTTTGCAACTTTATTAATTGTATCAGTCAGAAGAGGTTCCCTCTATCACGCTACGGTTTGAATAAGGTAAAATTACTGTAAAATATTACATTATAAATTTTTCTTTCGATATTCCGATGGTGTCTGCTTCAAGTGTTTCTTGAATACTTTAACAAAATAACTGTTATCTTTAAAACCACACCGATATGCTATTTCGTTAATTGTTAATGACGATTTTGCCAAAAGTTCCTGAGCATATTTTAACCGGTATAAGGTAACATACCCCATTGGCGACTGTGCATAGTACTTTTTAAAACATCTCCCAGCCTCGCTTCTGCTGATACCTGCAAAATCCGCCAGATTCTCCAGTGAAATTTCTTCCGCAAAATGTTCCTGTATGTAGCGTAGCATTTTTTGAATTCTTATCTGTGTCTGTTGATTTCCTTTGCTTGAATTTATATGAGAGAGTTCATTTTGATGGCAATACAAAATCTGAAATATGGATATCAGTTTTTGATGTATTTCAATTTCAGGGCATGCTGATTCTATTGGCTTAATTACGCAACGCTCAGTACTATTATCATTAACATTTTCATTTTCCGAAAGAAGTCCGTATATCTCAAACAAATGATTCAATAACGGTTTCTGCCATTCTACCGTTGAAGAAAGAATAAGATAAGGCAAATCCTGGTTGTTGAGTACAGACGCAAAATATTTTTTAAAAACAGTACTTGTCATTGGTGCAAGTACTTCATCTGCAAATACAATATTGGGACACAGACAACATTTTCCAACTTCTGTCATACGATAACTGTGCATCTGTTCAGCTCCGATCAAAATTGACTCACCTTTTAAAAGGCGCAGATGTTTCTGTCCAATCTGTACTTCAATATCCTGATAAATTGCTGAAAAAATCTCATATCCCAAATGCCAGTGCAACGGCACCTGATAATCCGCCCACTGTTCCAAATTATCTACATAATATTTTATTGGAAAAGAAGAATCCTCAAACAGAAACATTTCCTGAAGCTGATGATCAAGCAGTATCGTATCCATATCTCTTATCTCTCCTTCTTTTATATTTGGGTAAATAATACCATAAATTGAGCAGATAAACCATAGAATCGCCTATGAGCAGGTGATATTATCTGGTAAAAAGGTAACTGTTCACACGCTACTATCCCGCGAGGCGTTTTGGCATGAAAATGCCAAAATCCCGAGACATGCAAGCCAAAATTCCATTGCCGCAGGCAATCTGGAATGAATTTTGGCTACGTTACTGAGAACGGAGTGAACAGTAACGTAAAAAGCGATTATTCACAATAATATATCCAAACGATATTGATATTTGAAAAGCAATGCAAAAAGATACGGAGGTAACATATTAAAATGGCAACTATTTTACTTATTTTTATCTACATTTTTTATATCGGTCTGGGAATCCCAGACTCTCTGCTCGGTTCTGCCTGGCCGGCTATTTATGGAGAATTTCATGTTCCAGTCTCATATGCCAGCATCATTTCAGCAATTATTTCCACCGGAACAGTTCTGTCCAGCCTTTTCAGTACAAGAATCATTGCCAAACTGGGAACAGCAAAGGTCACCGCTCTTTCAACGAGTCTTACCGCAATCGCTTTATTAGGTTTTTCATGTTCCCACAACTTTCTCTGGCTTTGTTTGTGTGCGGTTCCTTTAGGAATTGGTGCCGGTTCTATCGATACTGCATTAAATAATTATGTAGCACTCCGCTATAATGCAATGCAGATGAGCTTTTTACACTGTTTTTATGGCGTTGGTGTTACTGTCAGCCCTTACCTTATGTCACTTGCATTATCAGACAACCTGAACTGGCGTGGCGGATATCGAACTGTTTTTTATATCCAGCTTATAATTGCCCTCTTATCCTTTTTCAGCCTGCCTTTATGGAAAAAGGTCAAAGCAACGCAACAAGAAGACGACAATATTTGTGTATTGCCACTATTTCAGATGATAAAGCGTAAAAAAATATGGGCCTCCTGCGGTGTATTTGTTGGAATCAGTGCCTTAGAGTCCACCTGTCTGATCTGGGGAAGTACCTATCTTTCTGATACTATCGGATTATCCGCTGATATGGCTGCAGCATTGATCACCTTCTATTTTGCTGGTATGACTCTGGGCCGTTTTCTCTCTGGTCTGTTATCCTTGAGATTTTCTGACTGGAAAATTATCACCATAGGAGAAAGTATTATACTTGCAGCCGTATGTATTTTGCTGCTGACAAATACTGTTTCCTTTGCAGTACTTGGGCTTTTTCTGGTAGGACTTGGTAACGGCCCGATTTTCCCTAATATGACTCACTTAACCCCCATCCTCTATAAAAAAGAAACATCCCAGTCCATTATCGGAATCGAAATGGCATTTTCAAACCTGAGTATCATGCTTACACCGGTGCTTTTTGGTTTTCTGTCAGACATTACCGGTACTAAAATCTTCCCGGTTTTTATGGCAGTTATGTTTGCTTTTATGGCAGGATGCACGATTATACTTAAAACAGGCGATTCCAGGAGCCGTTAACAATCTTAACTCTATAAGCCTGATATTAATTTTAAAAGATTGCTGTTCTCACGCTACTATTCCGTACAAAATAAACAGCAACTTTAAAAGTCGATTTTGTGACTGTTTTTTACTGACATTTTTTCAAAAACACTTGACTTCCAGTACTCTTTAAGTACTAATATGTAATATACACAGGTATGTTTTCCGTATGTGTCAAACATATCTACATTGAATAATAATACATGTATTGACGCATCTATACTATGTTGCAATGCATGTATTATTGCATATAAAGGAGGAAATCGATAATGAAAACACGCAGATTGGGAAAGACAAATCTTCAGGTGAGTGAAATCGGCTTCGGTGGGGAATGGCTGGAACGTCATCCGGAAGAAGAGAGCATTGAGCTGATCCGCTATGCTTCTTCAAAAGGAATCAACATTCTGGACTGCTGGATGGCAGACCCGAAATCCAGAGATATCATTGGAAAAGGAATCAAAGAAAACCGAAGCCAGTGGTTCATTCAGGGACATATTGGTTCTACATGGAAAGACAACCAGTATTTCCGTACCAGAGATATGAAATATGTCCGTCCTGCATTTGAAGACCTGTTAAAAAGACTGCAGACCGATTACATTGATCTCGGTATGATCCACTACATAGATTCCGAAGAAGAATGGGAACAGATCCAGCATTCCGATTACATAGACTACGTGATGGAATTAAAAAATACAGGTGTAATCCACCACATCGGTATGAGTTCCCATAACCCTAAAGTAGCAGTCAAAGCTGCCGAATCCGGATTCGTGGAAATGATTCTTTTCAGCATCAATCCGGCTTTCGATATGCTTCCTGCAAGTGAAAATATTGATACTATGTTTGCAGATGAATTTGACAAAAATCTCAAGGGAATCGACCCGGACCGCGCACGCTTATATAAGGTCTGTGAACAGAACGACGTCGGAATCACTGTTATGAAAGGCTTTGCCGGAGGAAGACTGTTCGATGAGAAGCGTTCTCCATTCGGTGTAACCTTAACACCAGTACAGTGTATCCACTATGCCCTGACCAGACCGGCTGTCTGTTCTATTATGTGCGGATATGATACAAAAGAGCAGATTGATGCTGCTACTGCTTACGAAAATGCTTCCGAGGAAGAAAAAGACTATGCATCCATACTTGCAAATGCACCACTTCACTCCTACCGTGGAGAATGTACTTACTGCGGTCACTGCAAACCTTGCGTATCCGATCTGGATATTGCAATGATCAATAAATTCTATGACCTTGCAACTATGCAGCCAACCGTACCGGCAACTGTACAGTCTCATTACGAACTTCTGAAACATAAAGCTTCCGAATGTATCGGATGCCAGGCATGCGAATCACGCTGTCCGTTCGGCGTTCCGATTGCAGAACGAATGAAAAAAACTGCTAAATTATTTGGATGCTAGACAATTTTTTCTGTAAATACAAAAGCAGACAATTCCCGGAAACTCCGGATTTTGTCTGCTTTAATATTTTCCCTTTAATTTTCTTAGACAATTCAAAAGTCATACTGTATTTCTAATAAACTATAAATTAGCAACGTTCTTTAGCATTCTTTTGTTCTGCGCGGTTAAGATATACATAAAATCCAATGTTCAGCACAACTCCCACCATAGTTGAAATCGGTGCTGCCAGACCAATCTTTGTGAGGCTGGCGTTTGGCTGGATACTCATAAAATATGCCAGCGGTAGTCATACCAGAAGTGTCTGGATCAGTCCCTGTGTCATAACCCAGATGGTCTTATTGTTTCCGTTGAAATAACCTACCATACTGAAAAGAATCGCTGTCACGATCGTTTCCAATGCAAAACCTTTCAGATAAGCATAACCATTCTCAATAACAGCCGCATCTGTGGAGAAAAATCCTGCAAGCATATCACCTTTGAGCATAACAAGCGCAAATACCAGACATCCGACAACCAGGCCGACTCCAATACCTGTAAACATAGATTTCTTCGCACGTTTTTTCTTTCCTGCTCCTATGTTCTGGGAAACAAAAGACGCCATGGACTGCATCAACGCACTCGGCACAAGCATCGCAAAGTTTACGATTTTACATGCAACTCCGTAACCGGAAGATGCTTCCAGTCCCAGACGATTGACAAACGCACATAATGCCAGAAATGAAACCTGTGTCAGAAACTCCTGAAGGGCCAGTGGTAATCCGATTTTCAGGAATTTTTTACACTGCGGATTCAGACGGAAATCTTTTCTTGCAATGCTAAACGGAAGTTCTTTCTTTATCAGAAGAACTACTGCAAACACCACACTAAGTGCCTGTGCAGAAACGGTCGCAATCGCAGCTCCTGCTGCATCCATATGTAATCCAGCCACGAGAGCCAAATCTCCAACCACATTTACGATACATGCAACCAGAACAAACAGCAGTGGTGATTTGCTATCTCCAAGTCCTCTGAAAATTGCAGATAGTAGATTATAAGCTACAATGAAAAAAATACCGCCTCCGCAGATACGCACATAGCTGGCAGTCAGATCAACTGCCTCTTCCGGTGCCTGCATAAGTATAGAAATCGGATGAGCAAAACATACCATTACAATAAACAAAACAACCGAAATGATGGTAAAAACAATCGCTCCTCCACCAATAACTGCTCCTATCTTTTCCGGCTTCTTTTCACCAAGATATCTGGCGATCAGAACCGTAATACCCATGGCGAACTGAACTACCACAAACGTAACCAGGTTCAGTACCTGACTTCCTGTAGAAACAGCTGAAAGTCCGGAAGTTGAACCAAATCTTCCCACTACCAGCAAGTCAACAGCACCGTAGGCTGCCTGCAAAATTAATGCCCCAAGAACCGGCATCATAAAAGCTACCAGTTTCTTCAGAATACTTCCCTGCGTAAAATCCGCTTTATCACTTTTCATAATGTTCTCTCCTCTCACTCATAATCTCATAATAGGCGTTTGCGAAACGCCACAAGCCGCATAAATACGGCATTTTTTGTTACCTATAAACAAATAACTCCTCACCGGATATGGTATAATAGAGTTGACTAAAAACTATAAACCTACATCCAAGAAAGGAGTTATTCTGATACTTATGATACCATATAAACAGCTTTCTTTGGCAGATATTTTTTCAGATTGCCATGAAAAATTTGAAAATGACAAACCTGCTTTTCTTTCTCTATTAGAAACCCATATCGATATTGATGAGTTAATTCCGATTTCTTTTAGAAATCATTTCTATGCATCGACGGGCAGAACCCGTAAATACCCTTTGCAAGCTTTTCTGTGGGCTTTGATTATTCAACGTATTTTCTCTATCCCTACGGATCAGCTTCTCCTGACTTTTCTCGCTTACTCAAAATCACTTCGGGAATTCTGTGGTTTTACTAAAGTCCCAGACGCTTCCAAAATCACCCGATTCAAACAGGATTTTTTAGATGACCTCCAGCTTGTTTTCGATAACCTTGTTGATGTTACCGAGCCTATCTGTCAGGCGATTGACTCTGCAAAAGCGGATATGACCATCTTTGATTCTTCCGGCATAGAAGCATTTGTTACCGAAAATAATCCCAAGTATGCTAACAGGATCATCAAACAGCTTAAGGCATACGCGAAAGCTCAGGGCTTTGATAAATCCTATGATCCTTATAAAGCTGCCTATGGTTCCATGCCTTCTCATGCTTCTGCTAATCCTGAGATTAAGCAGCTCTATATCAATGGGCATTTTTGCTATGTCTTCAAGTTCGGCATTGTCACTAACGGATTGGGCATCATCCGCCACATATCTTTTTATAACAAAAACTTTATGGCTTCACATCCTGATATCGTTGTCGAAAAGAAATCCGATTCCCCTGACGAAGATAAATGTGTTCATGATTCAAAGCTTTTAATCCCCACACTTAAGGACTTCTTTTCCAAGCATCCTTTGATTAATCCAAAAACCTTCCTGGGTGATGCTGCTTTCGATACCGCACAACTCTATAAGAGCCTTCTTACCGGTGACACTTTTGGTAATGACAAACATTTCTCGAAAGCTTATATTCCGCTGAATGCAAGATCCGGACTTGAAAATCTGGATTATTCCATCAATGAAGATGGTATTCCGTGTTGTCCCCATGATCCTTCTTTACAAATGAAGTACGAAGGCACTTCCAAACTTCACAGTGGAGTAACAAGATATAAATTTGTCTGTCCAAGAATGAAATGGATTTATGATAAATCAACTCAAAAATCCCATCGTCATTGTTTCTGTGACAACCCTTGTACTTCTTCTAAATGTGGGCGGATGGTCTACATCTACCCGGAAAAGGATCTTCGTGCTTATCCCGGAACGATCCGCGGCACCGAAAAATGGGATGATACCTATAAAATCAGGACTGTTGTCGAAAGAGATATCAACCACATCAAAGACAATCTCTGTCTTGCAGGACGCCGAACCCAAAATGAGAGGACTCTGCATGCTGATCTGATTCTTGCCGGGATCACACAACTTATTACTGTTGTTCTCGCAGATAAGATCAATCACCACGAATATATTCGAAGCATAAAACCACTCATAGCTTAGGACTTACCACTTTCATAAAGTCCATAGCTTATTAAAGTGCGCCTAACATGTGCGATTATCCATTTTTCATTCCACAAGTCGTGCTCTTCGCGAATTCTTCCTTGTTTTGGTTCAAGGTTACGAACGAGCACCGCGAGTTTCGCAATTACCTAATAATCTCATAAAATTTCCCGATCGTACGGATCATGCAATCTGCATCTTCCTCTGAAATATCATCCAAATACGAAGATAGTTCATTGAAATAATGCTCATCATACTTCCGGGACAAAGCTTTTCCCGCTTCCGTAAGAGTAATAAAAGTGACACGACCATCATCAGGAGAGGATAATTTCTGGAGATATCCTTTCGTTTCCATTTCTTTTACTGTTCTGGTAACTCCCGGGCGCGGAATATTCAATGCGTCACTGATGTCTGATACTTTTACACAAATGCCCTGTTTTTCCATAGTCTGGATTTTATCCATGTATTGAATGTAAGATGGCATAACACCTTGCGGCAATGGCGGAAGCATTTCCCGTATCCGCTTTGCCAGATAACATGCATCAAACATTCTTTTGATTTTCTCATTTGTCATGTTAATCTCCTTGTATAATTACCTTAGTTAATTACCTTAGTTAATTACCATTGGTAATTATATGAATGTTTTTCCGCTTTGTCAAGTAAAAAATATTACTTGTGAACTTCCAGTTTTTTCCGACTAAATCGAATGTCGCTATATCTGCGACTCAAAATAATTCTATTTTTCCGTCTTTTCTCCATCTGATCCTGCATTCAAAAAGTTCATGATCTCCTCATATGACCGCCCACTTTTTACAACCGCTGACAGGATCTCTTCTTTTCTTATGGCATCTCGCTTGTCTAACAGTTCTTTCAGATTTGCGCTGTTGCCTGGTCATACTTTTTCTTCGCTGCGATCACATCAGCCTCTGCTTTTTTCAGTTCCTTACTCAGCTCTGATGCAAAATATTTTATACTGTTCGCATTCAGTCCAAAGGCTTTCAATATTACTTTCTGATTCGCTGTTACTGCATGATCCAGACAGTATATATTGTCCAACTGACGTACCATTTCTATTTTTTCCAGCTCTTTTATTGCCGCCGATACCGTTATATAGTTCGGTTTCTTATCCGGTTTTTTCATCTCTTCTTTTAGTTTTATATACCTCTTGCAGCGCACTATCATGGATACAAATCCAACAAATATCTTCGCTCTTGCTGATTCTTCTGACTACACCCGGATGCTTTATCCAGCATGAACTGAAGCTGGGAGATATCGTTCAGACTTCCTGGATATTTTTCATAAAATAATGGTTCCTGATTATGAGTATCATACGCAACTGCATAATTAAATACCAGCTCTCCCATATCTACTTTCGGATGTCCAAATTCAACCATTTTTATATCTCCAGCCTGACAGTTTTTATTCGTTGAATCATAAGAAATATAAATCTTTTCACGGTAATTCCGTGACTCATTCCATGTATTCAGAAAGCCTGTACTCTGGTCATCTGTTACTGAATTCAGGAAATCTGATACGGTTGAATCGCTGTATTGTTTCATCTTTTCCGTAAAAAGTGGATGGTTGTATGTATAATCCGAATAGTACTGTGCTGCATTGTTTTCTGCTGTAATCAAATAAACAGCCAGATCTAAAAACAGACCCATATCACGTGATCCAAAATACTTTCCAAGGATATCTTTTAAACTGCATTCTTCTATGATCTTACGCAGTACAAAGTATGCTCCTCCCCTG
>NZ_JBWJVP010000202.1:0-9647 GCF_056339915.1 Blautia sp. ZXY-1-B12
ATCAGTCTATTCATCTGAATCCAACTGTTTAATCAGGTATTTCCCAACAATTCTGGAAAAATTCGAAATATCCCGGATATATGCGAAATCTTTTCCAAATATCTTTTTTCTGTGGATAGGTCCTTTTCTTCCCCTGTCAAAGACTCCCAGAACACTTACTCCAAGGTTTCGCAGGTGCCGCACTTCTGTAGCAGTATCATTGATCGCATATTTTCCCATATAAGGTTCCGGGTTCTTTGCGTGAGGTCTGTTTACGATGACATCATATGGTTTTCCATCACTTAATACAATGAGGATTTTTTTCTCCTCAGATCTCTGAAGCAGACCGTATCCTGCGGTTTTGATAGCAAGTCCATCCCTGTTATTGGAAGAAGTTACATAATTAAAAATATTTTCATTAGCTGACTGTGGATCATCGTACTCACGGAATCTGTGAAGGATCGTATAGTCCCAGAATGTGCAGAAGCTCATGACACGGTGAGGCAGGTTTACATTACTTAATGCTTCACTGATGATATAAGCCTGTAATGCCACATCTCCCTGCCTGGACATTTGGGAACCGCTGGCATCGATCAGCACATCTACTACGAAATCAGATGCATCAGATTTCAATTCTCTTTTAAACAGATTTGCTTCACTGCTTCTGCCCACACGCCAGAGTCTGGACGGAATGATCGTTCCTCTGTCTGACAGTACTTCCTGCGTCTCGCTTTTCAGCACCAGCGTCTTTCGCAAAAGATCTGTGAGGGATGCGATGTTCTGCTTTACGATTCTGTGTTTGTCATGGTAGAGCCAGATATTCTTATTCTTTAATCGCACTGCATATTCGTACTGATAGTTTCGTTTGACCGGATTCTTGAGAATTCCTTCTGTAAAATAAAGGCTGCAGTCTCTGTGAAGTTCCCTGCACATCAGATAATTCATTCGCTTCTCTTCTGCAGGAGTCAGATAAGTTTTTCCGAAATTCAACTCAACATAGGTGTATGCTTTCTCAAGTTCTTCCTCTGTGAGAATTGTAATTTTGTGTTTGGTCTGGCGCTGTTTTTCCATTTCTTCAGTGACAGCAGTGTCTTCCATGTCCGTAATCTTATTTGTCATCTGTTCGATGTAACTCTCCAGAGCTTCCTCATAAAGTTCTTCTGTGAGAAAATCTTCCCAGTCGTATTCTGTCAGTTCTTCCATGGTGACTGCCATAACCTGTTCCAGTGTTCCATGATCTTTCTCAAAATCCGGATCAATGATAGTGTTGTAAAGACTGTCAATAATACGGATCAGTTCTATAGTGTCTGCAGCTGTTCTGGCTTTGTAAACCATGTCGCGGATTTTCCGAAGACGCTCTTCTACATAATGGTTTCCATTCTGTAAACGGTCACGCAGGATGGCAATCTTCAGGCGACCGAGAATATCTCCGTATGCGGGCATCTGTTCAAACTCCTGATCCAGGATATCCTCGAATGCTTCCTTCTGCATCTCCCGGACTCCCGGACGTTCCTGACAGATTTTGTCCCCGATTGCTTCTTCTACACATAGCTGTGCTACTGCAGTCAGTTCTCCCTCTCCTGCCTGGCAGAAAACTTTTTTTACCAGATATAAACCCAGCAGATTCCTGTCATAATATTTTGCCAGAGCGCCCTGCTTGATGCCGTCATACAGAGCGATTGCTTTTGAGCGCAGATACAGGGAAACGTCTACTTTCATATTTAACGTGTAATCCCCGCTGATAGTCCAGAGGAGATTGCGGATCCTGTTTTCCAGTTCCAGACGGTAATCGTCGATTTCTACGATTTTCTCATCTTTCATATACATCATCCCTTGTCCAGTCTGCCGGAATTCTGGTTTTCACAATATCCTCTACGATTTCTTTCTCGAAAATGTCAAAGGTCTTGTTCACCACTCCCATAGTAACTGCTTTTCTCGGAGAAAGTCCGGTTTCTACAATCTTCATGGCTGCAAGGAGACCTCGCAGATCCAGAGGTTTGGTGGAAATTTCACTGTTTGTGGCTTTGAGCTGAAGATCCAGGAATACTCCGATGAACTGTGTTCTGGCGTTTTCTTTTATATTCGGGAACATCCGGCGGAAAATAAATTCCAGGGATTCTTCAGTCTGAGCCGGCATGTCTATGACCAGAAATCTGGATACCAGCGCTTCATTGAGTTCTTTGGTTCCTGCATAACCGTAATTCATAGTTCCGATAAAACGGGCAGCCGGATGAAGATCAATTTTGTCATAGCCCGGGACATCGATGGAACGGCGATAATCCAAAGTTGCATGAAGAACGGAAACTGCATCGTTCTTTGCCATATTAATCTCGTCGAGGATTCCGAAACCACCGTATTCTGCACACTGATAGATAGTTCCTTTGCGGAGCTTAACTTCGTTGTCCACGAAAGTGTCTGTGCCAATCAGATCTCCGCTGTTAGTATTTACATGAAAAGAAACATTGTACGCGGGACGGTTGAAAATATATGCCAGGTTCTCTGCAAGGATATTTTTTCCTGTTGCCTTCGGACCGGTGAGTAATAGATTCTCCCCTTTGAGCAGTCCGGCAATGGCCATTTCCAGAATGTCTTTTCCGTAAAATGGAATGGATGGTTTCACAATCCTGCCTGCTGTTTCCGGTGCCACTTCATACCGGCTACGGAATTCTTCTACTCTCTTTATCAGTTCAGGGGCTACCTGCTGCTCCTCCAGAAATTTCAGTTCTTCCATTTAGTTCTCCTTTATATAACTATTATAGTCCAGTTTGTGTTATAGAAAAAGGCCGCTTATCTTTTACAGATTCACGACCCTTTTATTATAGCATTCTTCTTTATATTTTTACAACATTATACTTCAAATACAAGATCTCCATAAGATGGCATCGGCCACATTTCCTTATCTACGATCATTTCCAGTTCATCCACCGGCTCACGTAAAGCTTCCATTGCAGGAACCACCTTTTCTCTGCAGAATACAGCTCTGTCCCGTCCCTCTGCATATTCCGGGATCTTCTCAACCAGTTTGCTCAGCTTACTCATGGCACTGTTTGCAGCCTTTAAGAGTTTTGATGCTTTCTTGAGCAGATCAAGCTGTACACTTACATCGATCAGTCCTTCGCCCGCTGTTTTCACTGTATTGATAGATTCGCCAAGAACAGTGGTATATCTGATAACTGCCGGAATGATCTGCTTGGTTGCCATGTCGATCATTGTCTTTGCTTCAATATTGATTGCTTTAGAGTAAATTTCATATTTAATCTCTGCACGTGATTCAAGCTCAGCTCTTGAGAATACATCAAAAGATTCAAAGAGTTTCACTGCCTTCTCTGTAGTAAGTGCAGGGATTGCATCCACCATGCTCGGAAGGATCGGAAGTCCGCGGCGTTTAGCTTCTTTCTCCCATTCCGGCGCATAGCCGTTTCCGTTAAATACGATCTTCTGATGATCTGTGGCATATTCTTTGATCAGGTCATGTACCGCCAGTTCGAAATCAGGAGCTTTTTCCAGGCGGTCACATACTTCCTTAAATACTTCTGCCGTGATCGTATTCAGGACTACGTTACATGCGGAAATAGAATCTCTTGAGCCCACCATACGGAATTCAAATTTATTTCCTGTGAAAGCAAAAGGTGAAGTACGGTTACGGTCTGTGGCATCCTTCATGAAATCAGGCAGAGTCTTAACACCTGTTTCCAGCTTACTTCCCTTTTTACTGTGAGTTGCTGTTCCTGTGCTGACCAGCTGTTCCAGAACATCCTCCAGCTGCTCTCCAAGAAATACGGAAATCACTGCCGGCGGTGCCTCATGGCCGCCAAGTCTCTGGTCATTTCCCACATCTGCCGCAGATTCACGCAGAAGATCTGCATGTTCATCTACTGCTTTCAGGATACAGGTGAGGACCAGAAGGAACTGAATATTTTCATGAGGTGTTTTGCCCGGATCCAGAAGATTGATTCCGTCATCTGTGGTAAGAGACCAGTTGTTATGCTTACCGGAACCGTTCACACCTGCAAATGGTTTCTCATGAAGGACACAGCGCATTCCATGACGGCTGGCAACCTTTTTAAGGATACGCATCATCATCTGGTTCTGGTCTGCTGCGATATTGACCGGTGCATAAATCGGTGCAAGCTCATGCTGTGCAGGAGCAACCTCATTATGCTGTGTCTTTGCAGGAATTCCAAGCTTCCAGCATTCTTCATTTACCTCTTTCATGTATGCGGAAATTCTCTGACGGATACTTCCAAAGTAATGGTCATCCATTTCCTGTCCCTTCGGAGGCATAGCTCCAAAAAGAGTTCTGCCTGTATAGATCAGGTCTTTTCTCTGAAGCCATTTCTCTTTATCGATCAGGAAATATTCCTGCTCTGCTCCTACTGACGGAGTTACTTTCTTAGAAGTTGTATTTCCGAAAAGTCTCAGCAGACGGAGTGCCTGGGTGTTGATTGCTTCCATAGAACGAAGAAGTGGTGTCTTCTGGTCAAGTGCTTCTCCTGTATAGGAACAGAATGCAGTAGGAATACAGAGTGTTCCGCCTGCTGCATCATGACGGACAAAAGCCGGTGATGTACAGTCCCATGCTGTATATCCTCTTGCTTCAAAAGTTGCTCTTAATCCACCAGATGGGAAAGAAGATGCATCCGGTTCACCTTTGATCAGTTCTTTTCCGGAGAAAGACATCAGGACCTTGCCGTTATCCATCGGAGCTGTGATAAAAGCATCGTGTTTCTCTGCTGTCACACCTGTAAGGGGCTGGAACCAGTGGCTGTAATGTGTGGCACCTTTCTCGATGGCCCATTCTTTCATCTCGTGTGCTACTACATCCGCAATTTCCATAGACAGTTCTTTGCCCTCTTCTATGGTTTTTTTCAATTCTTTGTAGATCTTCTTCGGAAGTCGTGCCTGCATGACGGAATCATTAAACACGTCACATCCAAAAGTCTCTACTACATTGATATACTCACCCATTTTATTTCTCCTTTTTATTTATTAACGGGGAAATTCCAATTGATCTGGTTTCCTCATTTTTTGTACTTTTCAGATACAGATTCAGTGCTTCGTGGCAGTTTTCAATCTCTATCTGTGTATGACTGCCGCCGTATTCACCGTCCAGAGTCCATGGTACCGGTTCTTCTGAGGTAATGGTCACCCTGGCTGATTTAAAAGAATGGATCAGATCTGTATTGTCCTCTGCTGTCAGCATTGCAGTCATGATCTCCTGCAATTCCAGCGGATTCTTCGGTCTTGTGATCATGGTAACTTCAAAAAGTCCGTCATTCATATCCACGTTCTTACCTGTAAGGTTCTTGAACCCTCCCACTGAACGGGAATTGGTGATCATCCCAAAGATGAAGTCATCCTCCACAGTTAATTCTTCGGATTCAATTCTCATATGGTATGATTTGATATCAAAAAGGCGTTTCACTCCCTCAAGAAGATAGGCTACATGGCCAAGGATATTCTTGAGATCCTGATCTGTCTGATAGGCTACATCTGTGAAAAGACCGAAAGCTGCTATATATGTAAAGCTCTGGTTATTGAATCTGCCGATGTCACAGTGATAAAGTTTCTCTTCCATGATCATGGAAGCGGCATCTGTCATGCTTTTCGGCATAAAGAGACTGTTTGCAAAGTCGTTGGTGCTTCCTGCCGGAATGTATCCGATGGGAATGGAACTCTTCTTTTCCATTACTCCGGTAACCACCTCATCAAGAGTCCCGTCTCCGCCGCTGCATACGATAAGGTCCACTTTGGATTCGTATTCTTTGGCTTTCTCGTAGGCATCTTTTGGTTTCTGTGTGGAATAGATAATGACTTCATAACCGCCTTTGTTAAAAATGTCCACGATATCAAGCAGATTTGCTTTGATCTTACCTTTGCCTGCTTTTGGGTTGAAAACAAAGAGCATTTTCTTATCCATTTTTATGCATTTCTCCTTCTTTTTCAGAGTTTGAACGCGTAGGTTTATGGGTACGCGGAATTCTATTTATATAATATAAAAAAAAAGAGGTGAAAAGTCAATGGGGTTCATGGGGCAAAAAAAGTTTGGGGACGGCAGGAAATATTTTTGTTTTCAGGTGCGGTTTCGCGGGCTAGGAACTCTAGGTGCGTGGAAATCTGCTAAAAGCATTCAAAAAATGCTCAAACTCGCTTCGCTCAGACAGTGAGCATTTTTTGAATAACGCAGATTCCCACGCACCAAGAGTTGCTACGCCCACTGCAAATGCACCTGAAAACAAAAATATTTCCTGCCTGTTGGTTGGCTGTGGACTGCCGGGCTGTTACTGCTCACTTCGTTCACAGTAATGTGCCTTGCAACGACAGGCTATGCAGATGAGATTTTCTCACAGAACATTTTGCAGGATGGTAACGCATGAACTGGGACTGGTGAATAGTTGCAATTTTTCTAAATTTTTTATGGCAAGTTATATTTTGGCGTGATAGAATGAGAATTGTATTTATTATAGAAGGGACTTATTACAAAGAGAATTTATAAAATGAATTTTTATAGAAAGGATTTCTTATTCATATGATTAAATTGATTGCTTCAGATATAGATGGAACTTTGGTAAAGGATGGGACTCTGGCTATTGACAGGGAGTATATGGAGGTTATCGGAAAGCTGATTGATAAGGGGATTGTTTTTGTGGCATGCTCCGGACGGCAGTACAGAAGTGAGAGAAAACTGTTTACCCCTGTCGCAGACAGACTGCTTTATATCTCTGACGGAGGAACTGTTGTACGGACTCCGAAGGAGATTCTGAAAGTGGATACTCTGCCGGACGAAATCTGGAAAGGAATGTGTTCTATGGTAAGAGAGGATATGCCTTCCTGTGATTATTTTATTTCCACACCTGAACGCTGTTTCGCAGAAGACGGAGGCAGCCAGATGTTTCACTGGCTGAGAGATTCTTACGGATATGATATCCATGAAGTTCCGAAAATGTTAAAACTCGAGGGGCAGCAGGTAAACAAATTTGCTGTCTACCACCCCAACGCCTGTGAGGAAATGTGCGCCCCTTTATTCACTCCCACCTGGAAAGACAAAACAGTTATGGCTGCCGCCGGCAAGGAATGGATGGACTGTACTGCCCCAGGTTCCGGCAAAGGTCCTTCCGTTGCTTTCCTTCAGGAATATCTGGGAATTTCACCTGACGAAACCTGCACTTTCGGAGATAACCTCAACGATATTGAAATGCTTCAGAATGCCGGTCTCAGCTACGCAGTCTCCAACTCCCGCCCGGAAGTACAAGCTGCTGCCAAAGATACTTGCCCACCCTACTGGGAAAACGGAGTTCTGCAGATTCTGAAATCTTTCTTATAAAAGATACGAATTACTCCGCAGCTCTCCACGCTATGACGGACTGGATTACTTGCAGTATTTTATGAAATTGCTATAATAACTTCTCCGCAATCTATCAGAAGGATTTTCATTTCATACCAATACACAGCGCAGAAACATATTTCATTTCCTGTGCATTTGCAGGAGTCTTAGAACTTCTTAGCTGATAAAAATATGCGTTATAAGAAAAATGACCCACTGTCTGAGCCGCAGCATGCGGCGAGTTTGGGTCATTTTTCTTATGTTTTTAGCATATTTTTAGCAGCTTAGAAGTTCTTAGGCTCCGAAACCGCACACGAAATGAAATATGTTTCTGCGCGTCCCTTTTTCAATATTTAAGCTTCCATTACCGCATCCTTCATAGCTTTCACATACTCTTTCACATACGGTACACAGTCCGCTCCATGTTCTGCACACAACTTAACAATAGCAGATCCCACAATAGCCCCGTCCGACTGTGCTGCCATCTTCTTCGCCTGCTCCGGCGTAGAAATACCAAATCCCACAGCACATGGAATATCCTTCACAGCCTTCACTAACTTCACCATAGCTCCGATATCCGTAGTAATATTAGTTCTTGTTCCTGTAACACCAAGAGAAGAAACACAATACACAAATCCTTCCGCATCCTTCGCAATCTGTGCGACCCTCTCATGAGAAGTCGGCGCGATCAGAGAGATCAGATCAATACCGTATTTCTTACATACAATATCAAATTCCTCTTTTTCCTCATACGGCACATCCGGAAGAATCAGCCCATCCATGCCAATCTCTGCGGCAGTTTTAATAAATCGCTCCGTTCCGTAGGAGAATACTACATTCGCATAAGTCATAAACACCATAGGAACAGAACTGTTCTTTCTGATCTTTACCACCATGTCAAATACCTTGTCTGTAGTCACACCACCTGAAAGTGCTCTCACATTTGCTCCCTGGATCACCGGTCCCTCTGCTGTAGGATCAGAAAACGGAATCCCAAGCTCGATCAGGTCTGCACCAGCTTCCTCCATTGCATAGACAAGCTGCTCTGTCACTTCCAGAGACGGATCTCCACAGGTAATAAACGGGATAAATGCCTTTCCTTTTTCAAATGCTTCTGTAATTCTCTTATTCATGGATATCCTCCCCTCTGTAACGCGCGATTGCTGCGCAGTCCTTATCTCCACGTCCGGAAATTGTAATGACCACGATCTGGTCTTTTCTCATCTGTGGAACAATTTTCCTTGCGTAAGCGACTGCATGAGCACTTTCGATGGCAGGAATGATTCCCTCTGTTCTGGAAAGATATTCAAATGCCTCTACTGCTTCTTCGTCTGTGACAGGTACATATTCTGCACGTCCTGTATCATAGAGATGCGCATGTTCCGGTCCGATTCCCGGATAATCCAGACCTGCGGAAATGGAATATACAGGTGCGATCTGACCATATTCATCCTGGCAGAAATAAGATTTCATTCCATGGAAGATTCCCAGTTTGCCGGTTGCAATGGTAGCTGCCGTCTCTGCCGTATTTACGCCACGTCCTGCTGCCTCACATCCGATCAGACGGACATCTTTGTCATTGATAAAATTGTAGAATGTTCCGATTGCATTGGATCCGCCACCTACACATGCAAGAACTGCATCCGGAAGTCTGCCCTCTTTTTCAAGGATCTGCTCTTTGATTTCTTTGGAGATCACTGCCTGAAAATCGCGAACAATTGTAGGGAACGGATGAGGTCCCATTACAGAACCAAGTACATAATGTGTATCGGAAATACGGTTTGTCCACTCTCTCATTGTCTCGGAAACAGCATCCTTCAGTGTTGCAGTACCGGAAGTAACTGCATTGACCTTTGCACCCAGAAGACGCATTCTGTATACATTTAATGCCTGACGTTCTGTGTCTTCTTTTCCCATGAAGATTTCACATTCCATACCCATAAGAGCTGCTGCTGTTGCTGTTGCCACACCATGCTGACCTGCGCCTGTTTCTGCAATGACATGGGTCTTGCCCATTTTTTTTGCAAGAAGTACCTGACCAAGTACATTGTTGATTTTGTGAGCACCTGTATGGTTTAAGTCTTCTCTCTTTAAGTATACTTTTGCTCCACCCAGATCTTCTGTCATGTGAGATGCAAAGTAGAGACGGGATGGTCTTCCTGCATATTCGTTCAGAAGCTCTGTAAGCTCTGCGTCGGTGCATCATCATCATCATCATCATCATCTTCTTCTTCTTCTTCTTCTTCTTCTTCTTCTTCTTCTTCTTCTTCTTCTTCTTCTTCTTCTTCTTCTTCTTCTTCTTCTTCTTCTTCTTCTTCTTCTTCTTCTTCTTCTTCTTCTTCTT
>NZ_JBWJVP010000203.1:0-12520 GCF_056339915.1 Blautia sp. ZXY-1-B12
TAACCCGGATGAGATCTTGTATGTGGTAGACAAACGTCAGGAACTTCACTTTATCCAAGTATTCCGCTGTGCAAGAAAGACCGGGCTTGTAAAAGATGATACAAAGCTTTCTTTCCTTGGATTCGGAACCATGAACGGAAAAGACGGAAAACCGTTCAAGACAAGAGAGGGCGGCGTTATGCGTCTGGAAACTCTCATTAAAGACATCAACGAAGAGATGTTTACCAAGATTGTTGAGAATCGCAGCGTGAAAGATAAAGATGCGAAAGAAACTGCAGAGATCGTAGGGCTTTCCGCAATCAAATACGGTGACCTTTCCAATCAGGCTACCAAGGATTACATTTTTGATATTGACAGATTTACATCATTTGAAGGTAATACAGGTCCGTATATCCTTTATACGATCGTTCGTATCAAATCTATTCTGAACCGTTTTGCAGAAGAGGGCGGCAACCTTGAAGCAGGTACAATCCTTGATCCTGTAAACGACAGCCAGAAGAACCTGATGCTTCAGCTGACAGGTTTTGGTGCAACCGTAGAGAACGCCTTTGAAGAAAAAGCACCGCATAAGATCTGTGCATATATTTACGAAGTATCCAATGCATTCAACAGCTTCTATCATGAGACAAAGATCCTCAGCGAAGAGAACGAAGCACAGAAAGCTTCCTTCATCCAGTTGCTGAAACTCACTAAGAAAGTTCTGGAGACATGTATCGATCTTCTTGGATTTTCTGCACCGGACAGAATGTAAAAATAAGATTCATCAATAAATCAACTTGTTGGCACACTAAGCCCTGTTTACATATATTGTAAATGGGGCTTTTCAAAAAGAACGAAGTGTGCTATTCTGTATTTATCTAATCTATACGTGATGAAATTCTTTCATCACATTTTCCATTTTTATTTTAAACGAATTGTGAATATCTGCTTGGCTCAGATAAACTGCGGAGCAGTTATTCGGTTATGAGCAAGTAGAGAATCTGATGATTTTATCTGTTTGACAATTGAACAGGAGGTGAACCAGTGAATTTATCTGGAACTGTATTAAAAGGGCGTTACTGTATTCTGGAGCCTGTTGGAAAAGGCGGTGGAGGGAAAGTTTACCTTGCCAGAGATCTGGAACTAGGCGTTTTGTGGGCGGTAAAAGAAATACCGGCATCCGGCAAAAGTGAAGCACGTATGCTTTTGAAGCTTTCACATCCGTCTCTGCCAAAGATGATAGATTATATAGAGGATAACCGGAAATGCTACCTTGTTATGGAATATGTCAAGGGAAAATCGCTGGGTGAGTGTTTAAGAGGCGGAAAACATTTTTCCATAAATGAAATCGTTAAATATGGAATGGAAATTTCAGAGGTATTCTCCTATTTTCATGGTCAGAAACCACCGGTTTATTACGGAGATCTGAAGCCTGACAATCTGATGCTGGGTGAGAATGGAAGATTATATCTGGTTGATCTGGGCGGTGCTGTAAACGGATATAAATATCACCATAAAGTATGTACAGGCACTGCCGGTTTTGCTGCGCCGGAACAATATGAGGGAAAGATAAATGCAGCAACGGATATTTATACATTTGGAAAAACATTATCTGCCTTATGTGGAAAAACAGATTGTCTGTTATTCATTCGGAACATGTCATTATTCTGGCTTATTTTCAGATGCTGCATGAAGAAACCGGAAATGCGTTATCAAAATATGAAGACTGTACAGAAAAAACTAAGCAGAATCCAGAAGAGACAAAATCAGAGTAAAATTAAAAATATGTTGGTTTTGGCAGGGAGCAGTATTGCTTTTGCAGTGATAACTGTTTTTCTTCTGTTTAGTTCTGATCTGGTATCCGGTTCCAAAACATTTGATTTTTATGAAGAGCTAACTGATATTACAGACCTTTATTATCAGGAAGAATTTCAAAACGGCAGTAAAGCGGACAGGGAAAAAATCTGTGAACAGGCAGATACCGGACTGCGAAAATTACAAAAACAATGCACTGAAAAAGAGGAGTCCAGAAAGATATTACAGCTTCTGGCAGTAAACAGTGAGTACCAGGAAAATTATGAAAATGCAGGATTCTACTATGAGCAAATACTTCTTTATGATGAAACTTACAGAGCCGGATACGGTGAATATGGAATGTTCCTGTTCCGTACCGGGCAAAAGGAAGCCGGTCAGGCACTATGGACAGAATATAAGTCGAAAGAAACAATGTTAGACGATACAGTCAGCAGAAATCTGAGATTGTGGGAAAAGGAGATGACTAAGAGTGAAGAAAAATCATAACAGACTCTGGATTGTGATATCTGTATGTTTATGTCTGTGTCTGACTTCGACTATCTCTGCCATGCAGATGGGAGGTTTTGATATTGATGTAGGAAATGGAGAAAACAGCAGCTGGCAATGGCATGAGGAACAGCAGTGGAATCAGAGCAGTTGGGAGAATACGTGGGAAAATAACCGGCAGACTGGAGACAACACATCAGAAACTCCTGCACAGAACGATCAGACGCAGGACAATGGATATCAGTATGATTCTGATACAGGAAACGGAACACAGGATAATATACAGCAATGGAATGGTGTACAGCAGAATAACACTGACTGGAATAACAGCAGTCAATGGAACAATAATTCTCAGAATAATAATGTCCAGAATAATAATGCCCAGAATAATAACGTTCAGAGTAATAATGCCCGGAATAATAATTCTGCATGGAACGCTCAACCTCAGACAGATAACAATATGCAGATAACATCCCGGACGGATAATGAATCCGCTGTTAAGATATCAGAAAAACCCACCCCAACATCAATACCTGTACCAACACCTAAACCTGCGAAAAATCCGAAGCCGACAAAAACACCCAAATCAACTCAGCCCCCAACTCCTAAGCTGTCAAAAAAGAAAAATAAGAAGAAACAAAATAAAGCAAAGAAAACAGAAAAAGAAAACAAGAATACAGGTAATTCCAAAGTGTTTCAGAATAAAGAAAACCAGGGGGATACTGTTGAATACACGCATGTAAAAGATGAAGCTGTTAAGTTTCATTGCACACAAAATACAGATAGTTTCCATACCCCGCGAATTCAGATAATATCCCGGGGCTCTGTTCAGATTCTTTCTTTTCGGCTTAACAAAACAGAATGTCCCTGGCATTGGGAAGGAGACTGGATCATACCGGATACGGAAGATGAAAATGTAAAAGAAATAGAATTGTTGGTTATCTCTCAAGGCGGAAAGCTGATAAAAATGAATCCCCGGATTTTTTCCTCATAGACGCTTCAGGAAAACAATGCTATAATTTATCATATTATATCAATTTTTCTGAGACAGGAGGAACCTATGTACAAAGTAATTTTGTTTGATTTAGATGGAACATTAACAGAATCCGGAGAGGGTATCACGAAATCTGTTCAGTATGCACTGGAGAGAATTGGAAAGCCTGAACCGGACCTTGAGAAACTGAAGGTTTTCATAGGACCGCCGCTTATGGAGATGTTTATGCAATATGCACAGATTGATGAGGCAACCGCAAAACAGGCGGTGGAAATTTACAGAGAACGCTATTCTGTGACAGGAATCTTTGAAAATGCCGTATATCCGGGAATTGAGAACATGCTGGCACAGTTGGAGAAGAAAGGATATATTCTCGCAGTAGCATCCTCTAAACCGGAAGTATATGTGAGACAGATCCTGGATCATTTTGGACTTACCCGGTACTTCACAGAAATCGGCGGAAGCGAATTGAATGGTCGAAGAACAAACAAGACAGAAGTGATCGAAGATGTTCTGAAACGTCTGAATATGGACAAACACAGAGATCAGGTTATTATGGTTGGAGATAAAGAACATGATGTATACGGAGCACGCAAAGCTGGACTGGAATGCATTGCAGTTTCTTTTGGATATGGAACAGAAGAAGAGCTTAAACAGGCAGAACCTCTGAAAATTGTTGATTCTGCAGAAGGAATCGTAGATTTTTTCGCCTGAGCCCTCTGCGAAAACAAAATATTGTTTTTAAAATCTGGAGGGCAGGATATCCGGTAGGAATCCACTTTATAATCTCACAGATCGTTGCAGGAACTGCGCTGGCAGTATTTGCAAGAACCGCGGCAAACTCAGCTGAGACATATTATAATTACACGATTTTTCTTACCGGCTTAACAGGAATTCTGGCTATGATCCCGGCATTGTATTTTTATCGAAGAGATAAAGTCAGAAGAATTGCCGGCGGTCTGATCCCGGCACAGAAAAAAGTACCGCTTTCCTTACTGGAAATAATTCTTCTGCTTCTGGCAGGAGCCGGACTTGCACAGTATGGAAATTTCCTGATGGCAATTCTTCAGTCATTTATCAACAGCAGTGCCTACCAGGAAAGCATGACCAGAATTACAGAAGGAAAATCACTTCTTATGATGATTTTCTGGATGGGAATTATTGCACCTGCGGCGGAGGAAATGATCTTCCGCTGGTTAATCTATCTGCGTCTGCGTGACTGGCTGAAGATGCCGGTGGCAGCAGTGATTTCCGGGTTGATATTTGGTATCTATCACGGAAATATCGTACAGGGAATTTACGCAAGTATCCTCGGAACTGCATTTGCATGGATACTGGAAATGAGTGGAAATACTTACAGCAGTATGCTGCTCCATATGGGAGCAAACATCTGGTCACTGCTTATCTCAGAATATGCACTGGATTTGTATTCCGTGAAATATGGGGTACAGATTCTCATATTGATCTATCTGATTCTGTTGATCAGTGTGGTATATTGCCTTACCCATTTCGAAAAGATGTGCAGTATAAGAAAAAAGAAAAGAATGATATAAAAATAGAGACAAGATAAAGACATCTGCAATTGTGGAATGACAGTACACATGCAGGTGTCTTTGTTATTAGAAAAAAGATTATGTTAAGGCAAAAAGAAAATAATCAGTATACGGAAATTTAGATGTACTGGAAAGAGTAAAACCTAACAGTTTGATTAGGATTCGGAAATAACCTTTTACTGAATTAAACAGAGAATATCTGTTTGACAAATAAGTATTTAGCTATTAAGTACTTGACAGATACAACAGTATTCTGTATTATGAATGTATCAATACAACTAATACACTAAATACACGCATAAAATAAAACAACACATCATGAAACACGTAACAGAAAGGAGGAATCACCAGTGATTGTTTTGGATTATCAGGACAGGCGTCCAATCTATGAACAGGTTACAGATAAATTTCAGATCCTAATCCTGAACGGTGTCCTGCTGCCGGGATCGCAGATGCCGTCAGTAAGGCAGCTTGCCACAGAACTGTCCGTCAATCCCAACACGATCCAGCGTGCATATATGGAGCTGGAGAAACTGGGACTGATCTATCCTGTAAAAGGCAGAGGAAATTTCGTAGCAGACAGCTCTCAGGTACAGAAGATAAACAGAGAGAGCTACCGAAAAGAATTCACAGCACTGATACAGAAAGGCAGAAACACAGGATTCAACAGAGAGGAACTGGAGAAAATGCTTGCGGAAATCTTTGAAAAGGAGGACGAATCATGATAGAGATTAGAAACTGCAGTAAAGCTTTCGGAGAGATCCATGCCATTGACCATGTATTAATGGAAATCGGTGAACGCCAGATTTTCGGACTGGTAGGGACCAACGGTGCAGGAAAGAGCACGCTGCTTCGAATGGCTGCCGGAGTGATAAAGCCGGACGAAGGAGAAATCCTGGTGGATCAGGAACCGGTCTATGAGAATGAAAAGATAAAACAGCAGATATTTTACATTTCAGACGGTGGATATTTTCCACAGGGATATACGGCAGCAGATCTGAAAGATTTCTACAGAGAATATTATCCGGACTTTATGACTGACCGTTACAGTAAATTAATGGACCAGTTTCATCTGGATGAGAAACGCAGGATCAGTTCCTACAGCAAGGGAATGAAGAAACAGCTTCTGGTCATTATGGGAATCAGTGCAGGGACAAAATATCTGTTATGCGATGAAACGTTCGATGGACTTGATCCGGTCATGCGTCAGGCAGTAAAGAGTCTGTTTGTGTCTGAAATCATGAATCGGGATTTTACCCCGGTGATCGCATCTCATAATATGAGAGAACTGGAGGATGTGTGTGACCATGTAGGATTCCTGCACAAAGGAGGAATTCTTTTATCCAGAGAACTGGAAGACATGAAATTCCATATCCATAAGATCCAGTGTGTACTGCCGGATCAGACAAAAGAAGAAGCACTTTTGAAAGAATTGGACGTTTTAAAGAAAGAACATCAGGGATCACTTCTGATACTTACTGCAAGAGGGACCAGAGAAGAAATACTTCAGAAAGTACAGACACAGAATCCAATATTCTGCGAAGTGATTCCATTGACACTGGAGGAGATATTTATCAGCGAAACGGAGGTGGCAGGCTATGAAGTCAAAAACATTTTCTGGTAGATCATTAAGAAGCAGCTTAAAAGGCAGTACCTGGATTCTGGTGCTGTTGTTACTGGGGTTTATGGTTGCATTTCCGGTAGCAGAACTGATGCTGATCGGAAATCAGACGGATGAAATCCACAGGATGACTTTTGCCATGATCTGTTCCTATCTGATAGTTCCAGGCTTTTTGGTTACAATGCTTGCGGCCGTTGTAAATGCCCTGAATGAATTCTGGTATCTTTTTTCCAGAGATAAGATTGATTTTTATCACAGTCTTCCGGTAACAAGAAGCAGGTTCTTTTGGGAAAAAGCAATCAGAGGTCTGGTGCTGTATCTGGTTCCATATGTGATCATGGAACTGATCACAATGGCGATTGCAGTCAGCAAAGGACATGGTAGTCATCTGATCACGGCAGCGGGGAAAATGTTTCTGGAACATTTGCTTATGTATCTGCTGCTGTATTTCGGAGCAGTGTTGGCACTGGCAATTGCGGGAAATATTCTGGCAGGTATTCTGTCATTATGCTGTGTTTACCTTTACGGACCGGTACTGGGCATTCTTTTATGGGTGCTGGAAATGATGTATTTCAGAACGAATATGGGACTTAAAGAGGGAATGGCAGAAAAGATATCTGTTTTTCTTTCACCTGTATCTATTTCCGTGGCATTGCGGACTTATTCAGGACAAAAGAATTTCTGGATCATTATAGTGGGCGGGATACTGCTTCTGATTGTTCTGGCAGTATGTGCATATCTGGCATATACAAAGCGTCCAGCTGAGAAAACAGGAAAATCTTTTGTTTACGGATTTCTGGAACCAATCCTTTTGTTTATGGTCGTAATCCCTGCTGCTCTGGCAATTGGAACGATGTTTGCGCTGATCGGACCGGAAGAGAACAGGACTGGCTGGTGGATATTCGGGCTTGTGCTGGGGACAGTTGTATTTTATGGAATTTTGCAGGTTATTTTTGCAATGGATTTCCGTAAAATGGCAGCACATAAGCTGCAGCTTATGCTTTTGGGAATATGTGTAGCTGTCAGTGCCTGGATATTACACACAGATGCCATCGGATATGATACAAGAATTCCGACAATGGCAAAAACTGAGGGAATCAGTCTGAATCTGGAGTGGATAGGAACTGAGAGTGTGAATGAACCGCAGATGGAAGTGAGTTCTGGTTCATATAAACTGGACAGACTCTTTTATTTTATGGGCGGAAATTATGGCAGATGGACAGATGCAGGAATGTCAGATAAAATCTATGAAGTGTTAAAAGAAATTGCGTCTTATCAGAACAGTAAGGAGTGCAGCGGAACAGAAATAGGAGTTCAGTTTAAAAAGAAGAGCGGTTTCGATATTACCAGACAATATATAGTGACAGCGGAGCAGCTTGGCAGACTGCTGGAAGCATGCTATGAGCAGGGAACATTAAAAGATAATAAATATGATATTCTGGAAAAGTACAGACAGAAAGTGTCTTTTATAACAGTAGATCCTTTAAATGAATTAGATGATCAGTACTCTGTAACATTGGAAAAATCTGACAGTCAGAAGCTGCTGGATCTGCTGAAACAGGATATAGCAGAAGCCTCACCGCAGGAACTTATAGGAATCCCGTGTGGACAGATGGAGCTTTACGCTACTTCCTATGCAGATATGGATGAGCATATTGCACCGGAATCCTATGCAGAAGTAGGAAGATATATTTTCCCGACATTTAAGCGGACACTTGTTTTCCTGAAAGAAAAAGGTTATGCTTTTGTTATGGAAAAAGAAAATCTGAAACAGTACGATTATTCAGTGACATATAATGCAGAAGAAATGGATGTCACAGATTCTGAACAGAAAGAAGAATTAGCCCAGAGCCTGATCCGTGAATGGGAGTGTCCGGCATGGCTGGAAACGGAGGCGGGTGTGAGTGTGAAAGTGGCTCTGAACAGTACAGAGTCTGCCGGAGAATCGCTAAACGGAATAGAGTTTGCTGTACTGAAAGCGAAAGAGCCGGAATTTATAAAGAAAATAGTAGAAACTGGCGAGGAAGAAGAATGAAGAAAGCAGTTCGTCTGGACAAGTTCCTGGCAGATGCAGGAGCAGGAACCAGAAGTGAGGTAAAAAAATTTATTCAAAAAGGAAAAGTCCAGGTCAACGGTGTGCCTGCAAAGAAATCGGAGATCAAGGTCAGTGAAGAGGATGAAGTAGTTCTGGACGGAAACAGAATTTCCCAGGCACCGGAATTTGTCTATTATCTTCTGCACAAACCGGCAGGGTATGTTAGTGCCACAGAAGATAAGCGGGACAAAACAGTGATGGAACTTGTAGCATCAGACAGAAAAGGCCTGTTTCCGGTGGGAAGACTGGACAAAGATACGGAAGGACTGCTTCTGATCACAGACGACGGAGCACTGGCGCATGAATTGCTTTCTCCAAAGAAACATGTGGACAAGACCTATTATGCGGTTACAGACGGATGTATGACCAAAGAGGATGTGCAGCGCTTCGCAGATGGTCTGGAAATCGGAGAAAAAAATCCCACAATGCCGGCAAAACTGAAGATCCTCAGTACAAGAAAAGTTGAAGAGACAGAACTGGAACAGTACCCGTCAGGATGGTCATCAGAAATTCAGCTTACGATCAAAGAGGGGAAATTCCATCAGGTCAAGCGAATGACAGAAGCAGTAGGAAAGAAAGTCGTCTATCTGAAACGAATTTCCATGGGAGTATTGACATTGCCGGATGATCTCAAAAAAGGCGAATGCCGACAGTTGACTGCAGAAGAAGAAAAGAGATTAAAAGAAAGTGTTGTCATAAAATAAGTAAAATTGTAAGAATACATGGTTGATTGTCCGCTGATATAATGGACATTATAACATGTGTCGGTAAAGTGCAGGAAACTGAGTTTGTCAGAAGCAGATCAGAACCTGGAAGAAACTGTAAAAATAATAAAAAATTTGCAAAAAACCCTCTTTACATGGAGGGTTTTTGTATGCTATACTACAGAAGTTGCGAGTCATGCGCATCTATTGCGTGTGCAAAAATATACACGTTCGGAGATTCCCGCGGATGGTGCCCTGCGGTGTGAGGCTGGGTCCCCAGGAAAAAGAACCGGGCGGAAGAAATTAACCAAAAAAGGAGAACAAACATGAGCGTTATTTCAATGAAACAGCTTTTAGAAGCAGGCGTACATTTCGGACATCAGACAAGAAGATGGAACCCTAAAATGGCTCCATACATCTACACAGAGAGAAACGGTATCTACATCATCGACTTACAGCAGTCTGTAGGTATGGTTGACGATGCTTACAATGCAATCGCTGATATCGTAGCAGACGGTGGAAGCATCTTATTCGTAGGAACAAAGAAACAGGCTCAGGATGCTATCAAAACAGAAGCAGAGCGTTGCGGACAGTTCTATGTAAACGAGAGATGGTTAGGTGGTATGCTTACAAACTTCAAAACTATCCAGAGCCGTATTGCAAGACTGAAAGAAATCGAAGCTATGGAAGCTGATGGAACATTTGACGTTCTTCCTAAGAAAGAAGTTATTGAGCTGAAAAAAGAACTTGCAAAATTACAGAAAAACATCGGCGGTATCAAAGAAATGAAGAGACTTCCGGATGCAATCTTCATCGTAGATCCTAAGAAAGAAAGAATCTGCGTACAGGAAGCTCATACATTAGGAATCCCGCTTATCGGTATCTGCGATACAAACTGTGATCCGGAAGAACTGGATTATGTAATTCCGGGTAACGATGATGCAATCCGTGCAGTAAAATTAATCGTTTCCAAAATGGCAGACGCTGTTATCGAAGCAAAACAGGGTACTGCAGATGTAGGCGGTGAAATCGAAGCTGAATCTGAAGAGTTCGCAGCTACAGAAGAATAATTTTTTGAACCAGTACAGGAAAGCCGACAGGCTTTCCTGTCATTGAAAAAGGAAAAGCCCCTCCGGGCGATTTACGAATATTATTCAGGAGGAAAATGAAATGGCTATCACAGCAGCACAGGTAAAAGAATTAAGAGAAATGACCGGCGCCGGAATGATGGATTGTAAGAAAGCTCTTACAGCTACAGAAGGTGATATGGATAAAGCAGTAGAATTCCTTCGCGAAAAAGGTCTTGCTACAGCACAGAAGAAAGCAAGCCGTGTAGCAGCAGAAGGTCTTTGCAAAACTTTAGTTTCCGAAGACGGAAAGAAAGCAGTTGTTGTAGAAGTTAACGCTGAGACAGACTTCGTAGCTAAGAATGAAAAATTCCAGAACTACGTTGCAGATGTAGCAGCTCAGGCTATGAACACAACAGCAGCAGATATCGATGCTTTCCTTGCAGAAGCATGGGCACTTGATACAACTAAGACTGTTAAAGAAGCTCTTGCAGCTCAGATCGCAGTTATCGGCGAGAACATGAACATCAGAAGATTTGCTCAGGTTACAGAAGAGAACGGTTTCGTTGCTTCCTACACACATATGGGCGGTAAGATCGGTGTTCTTGTAGACGTTGAAACAGACGTAGTTAACGATGCTGTTAAAGAAATGGCTAAGAACGTAGCAATGCAGATTGCAGCTCTGAAACCACAGTACACAAGCGATAGCGAAGTAAGCGCAGAATACATTGAGCATGAGAAAGAAATCCTTATGGCTCAGATTCAGAACGATCCGAAAGAATCCCAGAAACCGGCTAAGGTTATCGAAGGAATGATTACAGGACGTATCAAAAAAGAGCTTAAAGAAATCTGCCTTCTTGACCAGACATACGTTAAAGCTGAAGACGGAAAACAGTCTGTAGCTAAATACGTAGAGCAGGTTGCTAAAGAAAACGGTGCTAAGATCACTGTTAAAGGTTTCGTACGTTACGAGACAGGTGATGGTATCGAAAAGAAAGAAGAGAACTTTGCAGAAGAAGTTGCAAAACAGATGGCACAGTAATCTGGTTTTTGCAGAACTTTAAAAAGAGTCTTAAAACCCTTGAAAATCCAGTATTTTCAAGGGTTTTTCTTATATACACCACTTCATATATTGCATTATAAATTCATGTAACTTTTTAAACGGATTTTCGTAAAATGTTCGTCATGGTTTTCGTAAAACCTGCGTACGAACTTCTTAACGAAAACTTCGCATGATTTTTAAGAAAAATGTGGCGATTTCGATAGCTAACTATAAAGCAATTTATAATACTTGCAGGAATAGAGGTTCAAATTGCAAAAGGATTTGGGCAGTAGTAGGAAGGTTGGAAATGTGGTATGATTGAGAACAGGACATAAGAGAAAACAGGAACTGAATAGAGTGTGAGTAAAGAAGAAATCTTTGAATATGTGCAACAGCAATATGGAACACTCCCAGAATATCTATGGAGCAAATGACATTTTGGAAGAATACAGAAAGTGTGAGTAAAGAAATTATGGAATTGTTGAAAACAATCAGAGGAGACATTACAAAAATTACAGATGTTCAGGCAATCGTAAATGCTGCGAATAATTCACTTCTTGGTGGCGGAGGTGTGGATGGAGCAATTCACAGAGCAGCAGGACCAGAACTTTTGGAAGAATGCAGAACATTACATGGATGTGAGACAGGGAAGGCAAAAATTACAAAAGCATATAAGCTCCCTTGTGAGTATGTTATCCATACAGTAGGACCAATATGGAATGGTGGGAATCAAAATGAAAAAGAATTACTTGCAAGCTGTTATTTATCTTCTATGCAGCTGGCACTGGAACACAAAATCAGAAAAATCGCATTTCCGTCAATTTCTACAGGAGTGTATTCATTTCCGGTTGGACTTGCAGCAAAAATTGCAGTAAATACAGTTGCTGGATTTTTGAAGGAACATCCAGATGATTTTGATCTGGTGGAGTGGGTTTTGTTTGATGAACATACGGAATTGGTTTATGCGATAGAAGTAAATGCGCATAATAAAGGAATATAGAAGATGAGAATATTGATGTTAGGAAACAGTTTTACAACGGCAAATCATATGCCGGACATGTTGGCTGAGTTGACCGGTGCAGAGATTGTGCAACATACCCGTGGAGGGGAACGATTGGCAGATCAGTTAAATCCGAAAACAAAGATGGGAAAGCGTACACAGGA
>NZ_JBWJVP010000204.1:0-26930 GCF_056339915.1 Blautia sp. ZXY-1-B12
TCGTAAGCTGCGATTGGGTGACGTCCATTGATTCTCTTGGAGTAATCCAGACGTTTGTAATACATACCCATATCAACACCAAGGATATTGGCAAGATAGATTGCGCGGTTCATGCTTCCCTCATCAGGGCTGATGATCATGAAATGATCGTTGTCGATGTGAAGTCCTTTCTCATGATTGAGAAGAGCTTTGATAAACTGATAGGATGGCTGTATAGTCTCAAATCCATGCAGAGGTGTTGCATTCTGCACGCGCGCGTCATGTGCGTCAAAAGTGATGATGTTTTCCACACCCATACTTACAAGCTCCTGAAGTGCTGTTGCACAGTCCAGGGATTCTCTGCCGCTGCGGATATTCTGGCGGCTTTCGTACAGATAAGGCATGATCACGTTTACTCTGCGGGCTTTGCCGCCGATTGCGCCGATCACACGTTTCAGATCCTGAAAATGGTCATCAGGAGACATAAGATTCTCGTATGGTCCGATGCTGTAGGTAAGACTGTAGTTACATACATCAACCATCAGATAGATATCGTCACCACGTACAGATTCCATGATCGTACATTTCGCCTCACCGGAACCGAAACGTGCTGTCTGGACCGGTATCAGATAGGACTCTCTCTGATAACCCTCAAATGCAAAAGAATCAAGCTCTTCGTGGCTGCGCTCTTTACGCCACTGTATCAGCCATTCATTTACTTTTTCACCCAGATCCTTACAGCTGATCAGAGGGATCAGACCAAGTCTGCCCACCGGAAGTGTAGTTAAATCTTTAGTTGTTGCCTGTGCCATGTTTTATTTTCCTCCTAAAAAAATTTTCTGTATACGGATATCCTTTCCTTCCAGTTTCACCATACGGTAGTTGCTGGCGATTCTCGAAAAGGTTCGTTCGGAATAAGTATCCGAGAAATTTTCCAGTTTCAGATTTGTTGATATGATCGTAGACTTCCTGCGCATGATGCGTTCATTTATGCACAAAAACAACTGGGAAGAGACAAAGCTGTTTGTAAGTTCAGTTCCCAGGTCGTCGATGATCAGCAGATCGCTGTCAAATACAAATTCCTGTCCTTCTGTTTTATCTCTGGAGAATTTGGAGTCTGCCAGCAGTTCAAACAGATCAAATGCGGAAAAGTACATAACGCAATGTGCTGATTCCAGAAGATCATGAGCAATACAGTGAGAAAGAAAAGTCTTACCCACACCGGTATCACCGTAAAGAAACAGATTCTCAAAGGAACTGTCAAAATTTCTCACAAAACCTCTGGCAATATCATAAGCTCTCCGGGCCGTCTCTCTTTCTGTCAGTCCGGTAGCTTCGTTCTTCATTGTATCAGAATAATAATCAAAAGAAAAGTGGTCAAAGTTTTCTTTTTTGAGAATTTCTTTTAAATTGGACTGCGTATAGAGCAGTTCTATCTCTGCTTTCTTAAAACAGGTGCATTTTTGGCTTCCGACGTAACCGGTATCCTGACAGACCGGACACTTATATGGAAGTTCCAGATAATCTTCCGGATATGAGTTACATACCAACAGGGCATTGCGCTCCTGGGACAGAAGAGAGATTGCAGCTTTAAGGTCCTCAAGACCTGATGATTCTCCGCTTAAGAGTGCTCTTGCTTTTTTGGCGCTTAAGGTGGCAACCTCTTCATCTATTTCGTGGATGCGCGGGATTTTTTTATAAATCTCCTGAGTACGCTCCTCCAGAATACGTCTGTTCTGAGACTGGGTCTTGCTGTATTCCCGCATGATCGTATCATACTGATAATTCTGTAAAGGCATGACTTCACACCCTTTCGTTTGTTTTTTTGTAGCTGTTCAGTGACTTTCAGACGATTATGTCACTGCCGTTACTGATTCAGTAATTTCTTTTCATATTCGTTAAAGTCGTACTGTCGCTGATGGAAATTGTTAAACCGGTTTGATGCAGCCGGTTTGGAAGCTGCTTTTCGCTGGGTATTCTTTTCCAGCTTCTGGCGCTGATGCTGAGCATCGAGGAGCCGGACATCTGCAAGTGTACGGACATTTTTATCTTTCCATCCGGAAAGGATTTTATCTGCATACTGGAAACTTGGCTGTCCGGTAGAGAGAACTGTACGGCTGCAGGCTTCCTGGATGATATCCATGGTAAAACCATAATCATTCAGCCAGGTGTTCATAAGAGAAATCTCTGTATCTACCGGATTTCGTCCGCTGATTCCCATTGATTTAAAAATAGTAAAGTATTCTTTGGCATAACGGGAATTTGCCTCTTTTGCCATGGTGACAGTGGTGATTCCCTCATCTGCCCAGGCAAGAGCAACGGTTTCTATGTAACGCATACTCTTATGCCCGCGGCTGACACTGTATTCGATCAGGTACTCGATCAGATCAGGCGAGAATTTCAGCTCATCATAGAAAAACAGGATCTTTTTCATCTCGGTAGGAGTGAGCGTTTTGCCGAGATACTGTTCTGCGATATAGAGGAGCTGTACGATCTCATCATTTTGCTTTAATTCTTTTACACGGTCAGGAGACAGTGCAGTGGCTGATCTGGTGGTCTGCTTCACAGGCTGTGCCGGCGCAGAAGAAGTCTGGGTTTCTGTTTTTGTAACAGGGGCTGCCGAAACAGGTGTGTCGGAAGCAGCAGATTTTACAGGTGGTACATTCAATATGATATCTGCTATATCTTCGTTATTTCTGTAGGTTAAAGTAAGGAGTTTCTCTTTCTCCCAGTATTTCAGAGCGCGGATAATGTCACGTTCTGTACAGAAGAAATGATCAGCCATCTGCTCCAGACTGAAGGGTACAGAGGTGTCAGAAAGAAGCCTCAGAAGATAGATATATACTTTCACAAATTCTCCATTGGCCCCAGGCATATAGTTGTCTATGAAATTGTTGGTTAATACAGTTACTTCCGCATTGCGGGAATTCTGTAAAGTGATCATAGCCATGAATTTCCACTCTCTTTCATAATAATAAGATGTTAGGGTCAAAAGGTATTTTGCCCCTAACCTGATATCCACGAATTGCTCCGCTGCAAAGCAGCTCCCACAATTCTCAAACATTCGAAATCCGCTGATTTACTGCGTAAATCGCTACTTTCTCATGTTTGGTGGGTCCCAAGTTCAAAAGTCTTATCGTGCAAGCACGAACGACTTTTTGACCTTTTGACCCTGATATCATAATAATAAGATGTCAGAGTAAAAAAAGATATTTTTCCTCTGACTTGATATCTATGAATTATAGCACAACATTTTTTAAAAGAGAATAGGGGATTTTTGTCGAAGATTTCATCCACATTTGAATGTGGATAATGTGGATAATGTGGAAAGGTGAAATGTGGTATATATTATTGGAAACCTGAAAAATGTTGAATTTCAGGGAAAAACGGAGTATTACGGGGACGAATAATGTCGAATTATGTTAAGTGATTTATGCACATATACATCCACATATGCAGGCAGATGAAAATGTGTATAACGATGTGGAAAATGTGGATAAGTGATCTGAACTGTTATAAATAAAGGAAGAATTGAGGGGGATAAAATGTTTATAACTTTTTAATGGAAATTGTCGACAGAGACACAAGTGTTCAGTATCTTCTATTGCTATAAGTGCTATAAGTTGGGCGGTTGTAAAAAACAGGACAATTCTGAAAAATTATTTTCCGAATTGTCCTGTGTAAATTGCTGATATTTATGTCAGGCAGAAACATTATTTACCCAGCAGATGCTCCCCGATATTTACAACATCTCCGGCTCCCATGGTGATGAGCAGATCACCCTCCTGGCAGTTGGAGAGCAGATAATTCTCAATCTCATCAAAGGTAGGGAAATACTCGCAGGGAGTTCCCAGTTCCTGAATACGCTTCTGCAGATCTTCAGAAGAAATTCCCAGAGTATCGGTTTCTCTTGCTGCATAAATATCCGCAACTACCACATGATCTGCCAGGCTGAGTGCTTTGGCAAACTCCGGAAGCAGAGCTTTGGTACGGGTATATGTATGTGGCTGGAATACACACCATAATTTCTTATGGGGATAATTGTGTGCGGCATGAAGAGTTGCTTCAATTTCTGTAGGATGATGTGCATAATCGTCTACGATCGTAACCCCTGCAACTTCTCCTTTATACTGGAAACGGCGGTCTGTTCCTGTGAAACTTCCAAGTCCCTTGATGATCACTTCTTCGGAAAGACCAAGAAGATGACCGAGGGCAATTGCTGCCAGTGCATTGGAAACATTGTGGATGCCCGGCACTTTCAGATAATAGCTGCCAACCTTAACGCCATTGCGCAGAACGGAGAAGGAAGCATGTCCATATTTGTCATAAGTGATATCTGCTGCCTGATAATCTGCATCATGTTCCAGACCATAAGTGATCACATTACATGGAAGATCCCGGATGATATCTTCATATTTCGGAGTATCTGCATTGATGATCAGTGTACCGTCAGCAGGAAGAAGCTCTGCAAAGCGGCGGAAGGAATGACGGATATCGTCAATATCCTTAAAGAAATCCAGATGGTCTGCATCCATATTCAGGATAATACTGATCTTCGGGAAAAAGCTCAGAAAGCTGTTTGTGTATTCGCAGGCTTCTGTGACAAAAGTCTCAGAATTGCCTACGCGGATGTTTCCGCCGATAGCAGGAAGAATACCTCCCACACTGATGGTCGGGTCACAGTCTCCTGCAAGAAGAATGTGAGATACCATAGATGTTGTGGTTGTTTTTCCATGAGTTCCGGAAATGGCAACAGGAGTATCATAATTCCTCATGATCTGTCCGAGAAGCTCTGCACGTGTGAGCATTGGAAGTCCTTTTTCCTTTGCACAGGCAAATTCCGGGTTGTCAGGATGGATAGCTGCGGTATATACCACAACATCTACGTCATCGGTAATGTTTGTGGCACGCTGTCCGTAATAGATGGTGGCTCCTTTTTTCTCCAGTGCCTGGGTAAGAGGACTGGATTTGGAATCGGAACCGGAAATGACAAAATCCTCGCCGAGAAGAATCTCGGCCAGTCCGCTCATGCTGATGCCGCCGATACCGATAAAATGTATATGAAGTGGTTTGTGAAAATCTATCTGATACATAGTATGTTCTCCTTGATTAATTATTTACAAATCTTTATAAATCTGGTAACTGTAACATATTCGCATAGTTACTGGAACTGTTTTATCTGTCTGTTTATTATACTCCCTGTGCCTTAAAATGAAAAGGACTTCTTTTGGTTGATAAAAAATTACAAAAAACGACATTGGATATATAAAAAATGCCTAATAATATATCGGTGGAAATACAGACTCAATAAAAAACGTGTGCAAAAATCATAAAAAAACAAAAAATGAGAAACAAAAATTGTAAATAATGTTCACTAACAGATAAAAGTGTGTTATAATTAAATAATCATAACCTGTAACTGTTCAGTGCCTCGCGAAACAGCAGACTGACGAATAGTTACCATAACTACAACAAGAGGTGATTGCATGATTAAGAAAGAAATGATAGCTATGCTTCTGGCCGGCGGTCAGGGCAGCAGACTGGGTGTACTGACAGAAAAAGTAGCGAAACCTGCAGTTGCTTTTGGCGGGAAATATCGTATCATAGATTTTCCTTTAAGTAACTGTATTAATTCAGGCATCGATACAGTAGGTGTATTGACACAGTATCAGCCATTGCGACTTAATACACATATCGGAATTGGTATTCCATGGGATCTTGACAGAAACGAAGGTGGTGTAACAGTACTGCCGCCTTACGAGAAGAGTACCAGCAGTGAGTGGTACACAGGAACAGCCAATGCAATCTTCCAGAATATGGATTACATGGAACAGTATAATCCGGATTATGTCCTGATCTTATCCGGTGACCATATCTATAAGATGGATTATGAAGTAATGCTTGATTTCCATAAAGCGAATAAAGCGGATGTGACGATTGCCTGTATGCCGGTACCTATTGAGGAAGCAAGCCGTTTTGGTATCATGGTAACAGATGACATAGGACGCATTACGGAGTTTGAGGAGAAACCGGAGCATCCAAGCAGCAATCTGGCGTCCATGGGAATTTATATTTTCAGTTGGCCTGCTTTAAAGGAAGCACTGATGTCTCTGAAGGATCAGAACAGCTGTGATTTTGGCAAACATGTTCTTCCATACTGCAAGGAGAAAGGTGAAAGACTTTTCGCCTACGAATACAATGGATACTGGAAGGATGTAGGAACACTGGGTTCTTATTGGGAGGCCAATATGGAACTGATCGATATTATTCCGGAATTTAATCTCTATGAAGAATTCTGGAAGATTTACACAAAGGGAGATATTATCCCGCCTCAGTATATTTCGGCAGATGCGGTTACAGACAGATGTCTGATCGGTGAGGGTGCAGAAATTTACGGGGAAATACATAATTCTGTGATCGGACCAAATGTTGTGATCGGAAAAGGCAGCGTGATCCGTGATTCCATTATCATGCGCAATTCTACCATTGGTGAGGGCGTACAGATGGATAAGGCTATTATTGCCGAGGATGTTACTATTGGAAACAATGTTGTACTGGGATGTGGTGAGGAAGCTCCGAATGTGCTGAAACCTGCAGTTTATGCATTTGGAATTGCTACGGTTGGTGAACGCAGCGTGATCCCGGATAATGTAAGGATCGGAAAGAATACAGCAATCTCAGGTATAACTGTTCCTGAGGATTATCCTGATGGTGAGCTGGCCGGCGGACAGGTAATTACAGCAAAGGACGGTGACGAATAATGAGAGCGATAGGTATTATTTTGGCTGGCGGTAATAATAACCGCATGAGAGAATTATCAAATAAGAGGGCAATCGCAGCAATGCCGATCGCCGGAAGCTACAGAAGTATCGACTTCGCACTGAGCAACATGGCGAGTTCTCATATTCAGAGAGTTGCTGTTCTGACACAGTACAATGCCCGTTCTCTGAATGAACATTTAAGCTCTTCCAAATGGTGGGATTTCGGAAGAAAACAGGGTGGTCTCTTTGTATTTACACCTACGATCACAAAAGAGAACAGTCTGTGGTATCAGGGAACAGCAGATGCTATTTATCAGAATCTGGAATTCCTTAAAAGCAGTCATGAACCATATGTAGTGATCGCATCCGGCGACTGCATTTATAAGATGGATTACAACAAGGTTCTTGAATATCATATTGCGAAACGTGCAGATGTTACGGTAGTATGCACTACCTGCGATAATCCCAGTGAGATTGAGAGATTTGGTGTTCTCCGTATGAATGAGGACTGCAGGATTGAGGAATTTGAAGAGAAGCCAATGGTTTCTTCTTATAATACAATTTCAACAGGTATCTATGTTATCCGAAGAAGACAGCTGATCGAGCTGATCGAGAGAGCTGCGCTGGAAGGCAGACATGATTTTGTAAAGGATATTCTGATCCGCTACAAGAATCTTAAGAGAATCTATGGATATAAGATTGACACATACTGGAGCAATATCTCCACAGCAGAAGCATATTATAAGACAAATATGGATTTCCTGAAACCGGAGATCAGAAACTATTTCTTCAAACAGGAACCGACAATTAAGACAAAGATTGATGATCTGCCTCCTGCAAAATACAATCCGGGAGCACAGGTGAAGAACAGCCTGGTTGCCAGCGGATGTATTATCAATGGTACGGTGGAGAATTCCGTTCTTTTTAAAGACGTATTTGTAGGAAATAACTGCGTGATCAAGAACTCTGTGATTTTAAACAATGTATATCTGGGAGATAATACTCATATTGAGAACTGCATTGTTGAAAGCCGGGATACTATTCGTGCAAATTCGTATTACTGCGGCGACGGTGAAGTGAAGATCGTCGTGGAGAAAAATGACAGATATATACTGTAAATAAAACAGCCGGATAGATTCGGTAAATCGAAAGGAGTAAATTTGTATCATGAATATTACTGACGTGCGTGTGAGGAAGGTAGCAAAAGAAGGAAAGATGAAAGCGGTTGTTTCCATAACGATCGATGATGAATTTGTAGTACATGATATCAAGGTGATTGAAGGAGAAAAAGGGTTATTTATCGCTATGCCAAGCCGTAAGGCAACAGACGGAGAATATCGTGATATTGCACATCCGATCAATTCTGCAACACGTGACAGGATCCAGACGATCATTCTGGACAAGTTCCAGGAAGTTATGGATGCGGAACCGGAAGAAGCTGCAGCTGCGGAATAACCGGTGAATAAAGAACTGTAAACAGATAAGAAGAAGCACAGGCACTGTCTCTGAAAAAGGGGCAGTGCCTGTTTTTGCTGAGCATTAGTGAAGATAAAATGTTACATAATTATTACATAAATTAATAAAAAGTGTTGATTTTTTTACGAAATATGATATACTGGGTTTCAGATTAACGAGAAAGGTGATTAATTTATGAAGAAAAAAGTTTTTTCATTACTGCTGGCCGGAATGCTTACTTTTTCCATGGGAACAACTGCATATGCAACAGAAGATGCGATTGCTGATATGCAGGCTCAGAAACAGCAGGCAGAAGCCGGACTTGCCCAGACACAGGCGAATATTGACAGCCTTCAGAGCAAGAAGCAGGAGCTGGAGAACTATCTGTCTGATTTGAATACACAGTATGAAGACCTGACTAATGCAATTTCTGAACTCAGCATACAGGCCGGAGAGAAAGAGAATGAGCTGAAACAGCTTCACACAGAATTAAAGAAAGCCAAGAAGGCATTAAATAAACAATATGATGATATGAAGCTCCGCATCCAGTATATGTATGAGAATGGCGGTACATCTGCATTAGAGACTTTGCTGTCATCTAAGGATCTTTCTGAGTTCCTCAACAATGCAGAGAGTGTTGCGAAGATTTCCCAGTATGACAGGACTATGCTGGACAAATGCGAGAATCTTCAGAACACTATCAAAGATCAGGAAACAACTGCTGAGGAAGAGAAGGCTGCTATTGATCAGCTTCTTGAAGAGAGAGCGGCCAAACAGCAGGAGGTTCAGAATCTTGCAGCAGGCACAAGTGATAACATATCTTCTTATGTAAGCCAGATCAGCGCAAGCCAGGAAGAAGCAGCAGCACTGACTGCAAGAATCAACAATGCAGATAACAGCATTGCTCAGCTTGTGCAGCAGGCAGAAGAGGAAAAAGCAGCCAGAGAGGCAGCGCAGGCACAGGCCGAAGCAGAGGCGGCAGCGGCACAGGAACAGGATGCAGAAGAGAGTTCTGATGATTATGAAGAAGATACAGATTCCTATGAGGAAGACTCTTCGGACAGTCAGGATTCTTCGGAGACTGAAGGATCTGAGGATACTTCTGAAGATTCAGGGGATTCTGATGATGAAGATACATACGAAGAGAACGATGCAGATTTCTATGAGGGAGACTCTGACAGCAATGAATCAGAAGATACATCTGACAGCCAGGCATCCTCAGACAGTTCTTCCGGTCAGGGAAAATACCTTGGCAACTTTACACTGACTGCATATTGCAACTGTGCACAGTGCTGCGGTACAGCAGGTAACCTGACAGCCAGCGGAACAGTTCCGACAGCAGGACGTACTGTAGCTATGGCGGGAGTACCCTTTGGAACACAGCTTCTGATCAACGGAAATGTATACACAGTAGAGGATCTGGGAACACCTTATGGACATGTTGATATTTATTGTGACAGCCATTCAGAAGCATTAAGCTTCGGACTTCAGTCTGCTGAGGTTTATCAGTTGAACTGATAACAAAACAATAATGTGATTAAGAACTCTGGTAAAACAGGGTTCTTTTTTTCGGATTTTTGCCCGGATTGCTATAACATAGGTGGTTTAACTTGAGGATTCAGATGCCTGATGATAAAATGATATATCAGATTTATATACGGTAAAATATAATTGGAATGGAGATAAACAATGAGAATCTGTGGCTTTAATAAAACGACATTGCTGGACTATCCGGGAAAGGTAGCCAGTACTATATTTCTGGGTGGATGCAATTTCCGCTGTCCGTTCTGTCAGAATGGTATATTGGTTGTGGCTCCCGGAGAACAGCCGGATTACAGTCAGGAGGAACTTTTGACTTTTTTGAAAAAAAGAAAGGGAATTCTGGACGGGGTCTGCATTTCAGGAGGGGAACCTACACTGTCAGATGGTCTGGAGGAATTTCTGGGAAAAATCAAAGAGCTGGGCTATGCTGTTAAACTGGACACCAATGGCTCACGTCCGAAGATTGTAAAACATCTGGCAGAAGCCGGACTGATCGATAAAGTAGCTATGGATATCAAAGCCTGTCCGGATAACTATGGAAATCTGACCGGAATAGAAAAGCCTGATATGGACAGTATTTTTGAGACAGCAGATTTTCTGCTGCATGGGAATCTGGACTATGAATTCAGAACAACAGTAGTACGGGAACTGCATACGCAGAAGGATTTTGAAGAAATCGCTGGGTGGCTGGCAGGAGCGAAAGAATATTATCTGCAGGCTTATAAGGACTCAGATGGAGTCCTCAGGCCTGGATATGGAAGCTATACTTTTGAAGAACTTCAGAATTTTCAGAAGATTCTTCAAAAGACGATTTTATCTGTGGGAATCCGGGGCATCGATTAAACGATACCAGTAACCGCCGCGCATTTTTGGAATCTCTATATAGCTGCTTTCTCTGAAGTAAGGAAAGCCAAACATATTTGCCATAAAGCGTTCCTGCTGATTATAAACGCCGGGAACGCCGAGGATATACTGTCCGTTATTTCTTTGTCCTAAAAGCAAATATCCGAAATTATAATGCCCATACTGGAGAAAACGGTTATTGCGCAGTGCACAGTAATACCGCGGAAAATGCTTCAGGTCATCAAGGTGTATCTTCCATGCAGAAATCAGTTCGCCATCGGAGAAGGGGGAAAATTCGGCAGAGGTTTTTCTGTTTTCTGCATTTCTTTCCGGGACAGGATTGCCGGCATTTTCAGAACTATTGGAATCTTCAACAGTATTATCTGAGATATAGGATGACTCTGTTCCTGGCTTGTTATCAGATGTTCCCTGAACCGGAATGTTGGCAGACGGTTCAATTGATAAAGAATCGTCAGGAACTTTTGTAAGCGAGATATCTTCGGGTTTTTCTGAAATATCTTCAAGTTCTTCGGGCATTTCCTGTAATACCATACCTGCCGGAACTTCGGGTTTCTGTGAAGTGATTTTCGCAGATTCAGGAATATCTGCGTCAGGCATAGCTTTTATTTCATGGAAATTCTCCGGACGTATAGGCTGATCGTCCCATTCAGTACCAAAGAATCCGCCAGTATCTGAAGTAATGATCATTCCGCCCAACTTACCCATTGCAACGCCGGAGTCATTCATATCTGTTGCATCTGTTATGATCAGGCATTCTACAGTTTCTTTTTCTGTCTCGCAGGTATCCAGAAGAATTCCGTTGATCAGGCCATCCTTTCGTGTAAATCCATAAATATTGCATTTTACATTTTCAGGCAGCCCCGGACAATGCAGATGAATCTCAACAGAACATTGCTGATCTTTTACTTCAACTTTAATAAATCCGCAATTGCTGCCTTTCTTTCCGTTTTCATAGTCATATACATATGCGATAAAACGCCGATATCCAGCCAAAATCCTTCCTCCGTAAAACCAGATTCAATAATGTATATGACCATCAGAAGAAAATATTCGAAAAAATTAAAAAAATTTGAAAAAATCTATTGACAAACTGCGATTTTATTAATATAATAGCACTTGCATTGACGAAGCGTGGCTCAGTTTGGTAGAGCGCTGCGTTCGGGACGCAGAGGTCGTGGGTTCGAATCCCGTCGCTTCGACTACGCATAGGAAGTCTGAAACCGATTGGTTTTCAGGCTTTCTTTTTGCTATTCTGGTAGTGATGCAACAGCAGAAAGGAAAAGAAAAGTTGACAGATCAGGAACGTTTTATGAAAGAAGCTATCCGTCAGGCGAAGAAGGCAGAAGCTCTGGAAGAAGTGCCAATCGGCTGTGTGATCGTGCATGAGGGTAAGATCATCGCACGTGGATATAACAGAAGAAACACAGATAAAAATACACTCTCCCATGCAGAACTGAATGCAATCCGCAAAGCCAGTAAAAAACTTGGAGACTGGCGGCTGGAGGGATGCACTATGTATGTGACGCTGGAACCATGTCAGATGTGTTCCGGGGCACTTGTCCAGTCCAGAATAGATGAAGTAGTGATCGGCTGTATGAATGCCAAAGCGGGCTGCGCAGGTTCTGTGATGAATCTTTTGCAGGTGGATGGATTTAATCATCAGGTAAAGATTATACAGGGAGTTCTGGAAGAGGAATGTTCTTCTATGTTGTCTGAGTTTTTCAGAAAGCTTCGTGAGAAAAAGAAGCAAGAAAAGGCGGCCCTTAAAGCTGCACAGGAAAATCCGGAGGGAGAACCGGAACAATAAAAGTAAAAGGCAGACAAAAACAGGAAGAATCTTAAAGGCAATAGGAGTAATAAAAGTAATAGAAGTAACAGGATTAATGTTACAGGCAGAAATAAAAAGAGGCGAATAAAAAGAATGAAAAAAGATACAACAAACGACATGACCGTCGGCAGTCCGGTGAGTCTGATAATAAAATTTATGATCCCAATGTGCCTGGGAAATCTTTTTCAGCAGTTTTATAATATTGCAGATTCCATTGTTGCCGGAAAATTTATCGGAGTAAATGCCCTTGCAGCTATCGGAAGCACCGGTTCACTGATGTTTTTTGTGACCGGCTGGCTGAATGGACTCAGCAGTGGATTTGCGATTATCGTAGCCCAGATGTTCGGAGCGAAAAAATTTGACAGGATGCGCCATTATGTTGCCATGTCCATTTACCTTATGGCTGCATTTTCCATTGTCATGACCATAGGATTCAGTCTTGCGAACAAACCAATCCTGCATCTGATGAATTCACCGGAAGAGGTATTTGGTGATGTAACTGCATATATGGGAATTATTTATGCAGGTCTTATTATCACAGGTGCATATAATGCACTTGCGGCTTTCCTGCGTGCGCTGGGTGACTCCAAGTCGCCATTGTATTTCCTGATCATTTCAGCTGTGATCAATGTTATTCTGGATGTAGTTTTTATTGTAGTCTTTGGAATGGGTGTAGAAGGATGCGGATATGCCACAGTGATCGCACAGGGAATTTCGGCAGTGTGCTGCCTGATTTATATTGTAAAAAGATTTCCGATCCTTCATCTGGAACGGAAGGATTTTGAGATATGCTGGGACAGTTTCGGCAGACTTCTGAAGCTTGGAATTCCTATGGGACTGCAGTTTTCGATTACAGCAATCGGAACCATTATTGTACAGGGCGCGGTCAATATTTACGGACCTGTACATATGGCCGGATTCTCTGCTGCCGGTAAGATCCAGAATATTTTTGCCACAGTATTTACAGCCTTCGGTGCAACCATAGCAACCTATGTAGGTCAGAACAGGGGCGCAGGAAAAATGGATCGTGTGAAACAGGGAGTCCGTTACACGCAGATGATGGTCCTGGGATGGAGCGTTTTTGTTATGTTCCTGATGTTTTTCTTCGGAAAATATCTGACATATCTTTTCGTAGATCCATCGGAACAGGACGTAGTAAATGTGTCTGTTACTTATTTCCGGACAGTATTCTGGGCATATCCGTTTCTCGGAAGTATTTTCCTCTATCGAAATACTCTGCAGGGAATGGGATATGGACTTGTACCAATGCTTGGCGGGGTATTTGAACTGGTGGCGAGAACCGGAATTGTCGTATTGATTGCGGGACATACTTCCTTTGCCGGTGTCTGTATGGCTGACCCGACCGCATGGATCGCCGCACTGATCCCACTGATTCCTTATTATTTTCATGTGATGAAGAAATATAAGAACAAAAGTCAGGTACAGGCAGTGGAGGATTAATTATTTTTTCCAACCTTTGTTAATATATGGACTTTTTGCAAATTACAAAAATAAGAAAAGCATTCAGGAAATTATCAACAGATAAAATTCTGAATGCTTTTTTATATGATGACCTGCATCATGAATATTCTTTTTTGCGCGCCGCACTTCGGAATGGTCCCACAGACGTTACCTCTACAGTTAACTCAGCCCAGGCACCCTTACGGCACACAAGAGCTTCTGCTTAGTGCTGCTACATTCCTGTCCTGACACGGTTCACAGATTCCTGTTGCGTAAGACCCAAACGTCAACGCCACTTATAGAGGGCAGCTCCACAGGATACAAGCCTCGGATTGGCATCACCCCTGCTGTAGCGGATTGCAGGTACAGGGCACCGCTATCTCCCCGGCTGCGCATTTCTGATTATATAGGCAGGAGGCTGTTTTGTCAATAGTGAATCATTATAGTAAAACTTATTACTGGGAACGGAGTGAACAGTAACAAACGGAGTGAACAGTAACGAACGTAGTGCGTGAATAGTAACTAAAACTTTTCTAACACTATTGTATGAAAACGATAAATATTATATAATAAACAGAAATAAACTATCTTTATTCTGGAAATGGATATGCCAGAGTACACAACATGTCTTGTATGTATGGATATGGATAATTCTTAAAACACAGAAATGGAGGATACTATCATGATTAAAAGAATAGGTATGCTTACCAGTGGCGGTGACTGTCAGGCTCTTAACGCTACCATGCGAGGAGTAGTAAAGGGACTGAGTAACAATTTGGATGAACTGGAAGTTTATGGATTTGATGATGGATATAAAGGACTGATCTATGGTAAATACCGTATGCTCACATCCAAAGATTTTTCCGGAATCCTTACACAGGGCGGCACAATCCTCGGAACATCCAGACAGCCATTCAAACTGATGCGTGTCCCGGATGAGAATGGCCTGGACAAGGTTGAAGCAATGAAGCAGACTTATTATAAACTCTGCCTGGACTGCCTTGTGATCCTTGGCGGAAATGGTACACAGAAGACAGCAAACCTTCTGAGAGAAGAAGGACTGAACATTATCCATCTTCCAAAGACTATTGATAATGACATCTATGGCACAGACATGACCTTTGGTTTCCAGAGTGCGGTAAACATTGCCACAAATGCCATTGACTGTATCCATACGACAGCATCTTCACATGGACGTGTATTTATCGTAGAGATCATGGGACACAAGGTAGGAAGTCTGACACTTCATGCAGGTGTTGCAGGCGGTGCGGATATCATCCTGATTCCTGAGATCCCATATGATATCAAAAAAGTTACCGCAGCGATCCAGAAACGTGCCAAAGCAGGCAAGCGTTTCACAATCCTTGCAGTTGCAGAAGGTGCGATTTCCAAAGAAGACGCAGAACTTCCTAAAAAGAAATACAAAGAGAAACTGGAAGCCCGAGCAAAGAAATATCCGTCCGTTTCCTATGAGATTGCCGACCAGATCTACAAAGAGATCGGAAGCGAAGTCCGCGTTACAGTTCCGGGACATACACAGAGAGGCGGAGAACCATGTCCGTATGACCGCGTTCTTTCCACAAGAATCGGTGCAGGTGCAGCGCAGGCGATCATGGATGGTGAATATGGCATCATGATCGGCGTGGTAAACGGCAAAATTAAACGTGTACCTCTTGAAGAGTGTGCAGGTAAGCTTAAGATGGTATCACCGAAAGATCAGCTTGTAGTTGCTGCCAAACAGATCGGTATCAGCTTTGGTGACTGATTAAGTGAAACAGTACTTGACTGACAGATACTTTTTCATATAAGATATGGATGTAAAAAAGACCGCCGCGGGAATTTTTTCCGCGGCGGCTGTGATAATAAGATAGAGATAACTATTTGGCGCGCTGCTGACAGTGGGGGTGCTGAATAGTTACGATAGGAGTTTACTCATGAGTTACACTGCTCTTTACAGAAAGTTCAGACCGGATAATTTCGCGGATGTCAAAGGTCAGGATCACATAGTGACTACTCTGACAAATCAGATTAAGCATAACCGTATCGGCCATGCGTATCTGTTCTGCGGCACCAGAGGAACCGGTAAAACAACAGTAGCCAAAATTCTGGCGAAGGCAGTCAACTGTGAGCATCCCGTAAATGGCAGCCCCTGTAATGAATGTGCCATGTGCAAGGCAATCCAGGCAGGAACTGCAATGAATGTGATCGAGATCGATGCTGCATCCAACAATGGTGTGGATAATATACGTGAGATCAGAGAAGAGGTTTCTTACCGCCCTACAGAAGGTAAATATAAAGTATATATTATTGATGAGGTTCATATGCTTTCCACAGGTGCCTTCAATGCCCTGCTGAAAACACTGGAGGAACCACCGTCTTATGTTATGTTTATCTTGGCAACTACAGAGGCGCACAAGATTCCGATTACGATTTTATCCAGATGCCAGAGATATGATTTCCACAGAATCACCATAGACACTATCGCGGCCAGACTGGATGAACTGCTCAAAGTTGAAGGTGTAGAAGCTGAGGAAAAAGCAGTCCGATATGTAGCGAAAGCGGGAGATGGTTCCATGCGAGATGCGCTCAGCCTTCTCGACCAGTGTATTGCTTTTTATCTTGGACAGGAACTTACCTATGATAAAGTTCTGGAGGTTCTGGGAGCCGTTGACACCGAAGTGTTTAGCAAGCTTTTGCGAAAAGTGATCCGGGGAGATGTGACAGGTTCCATTCATATCCTGGAGGAACTGATCGTAGGAGGCAGGGAACTGAGCCAGTTTGTGGGAGATTTTACCTGGTATATGAGAAATCTTCTTCTCGTTAAGACTTCTGAGAATCCGGAGGAAGCGATCGATGTCTCATCCGACAACATGAAGCTTCTGAAAGAAGAGAGCACCATGCTGGATGTGGAGACGCTGATGCGGTATATCCGTATTTTTTCGGATTTGTCCAACCAGATCCGATATGCAACCCAGAAAAGGGTTCTTGTGGAGATTGCACTGATCAAGCTGTGCCGTCCTGCAATGGAGACTAATCTGGATTCTGTTCTGGACAGACTGCGTGTGCTGGAACAGCGGATGGATGAACGTCCGGTACAGCAGGTGATCGTGCAGCAGGGTTCAGGGAAAATGCCGGCAGAAACCGGAGCAGTTCAGGAACCGGCGGGAAACAAAGCACCGGCGAAAGCTGCACCGGAAGATTTGCAGAAGATCGTGGCAGGCTGGAGAGTGATCACAGGACAGACAACAGGGATGTTCAAGCAGATGCTTCAGAAATCTGTTCCGAAGTATAACAGTGAGACAGGAGAACCTGTTCTTTATGTGGAATTTCAGGATTTTCTGGGGCAGTCCTATGTGGACAATCCGGAAGCGAAGAAAGAGCTTCAGGACATTATCACTGCCCAGACAGGAAAAACAGTAGAGATCCAGATGCTGGTGGCAGATAAGCATCAGCATACAAATCTGGCAAATATCACAGTGGACCAGGCGATAAAGAATAATATCCACATGGATGTTGTGATAGAGGAAGATCCTGATGAGGAAAAAGGAGAATAAATATTGTTACTGTTCACACACCACTATCCCGCGAGGTGTTTTGGCATGAATATGCCAAAATCCCGAGACATACAAGCCAAAATTCCATTGCCGCAGGCAATCTGGAATGAATTTTGGCTACGTTACTGTGAACGGAGTGAACAGTAACTAAATATTCTCCGGACAGGAAAAGGCAGTAAATAATAAGGCAATAAATAGCAAGGAGGACATCACAAATGGCAAAACGTGGAGGATTCCCGGGAATGGGTATGCCGGGAAATATGAATAATCTTATGAAACAGGCGCAGAAAATGCAGCGCCAGATGGAAGAGAATCAGAAAGCTCTGGAAGAGAAAGAATTTACGGCTACTGCAGGAGGCGGAGCTGTAGAGGTAACTATTTCCGGTAAGAGAGAGGTGACAAAAGTAAAGCTTCAGGAGGAAGTTGTAGATCCGGATGACATCGAAATGCTGGAAGATCTCATCGTTGCAGCTACAAACGAAGCACTTCGCAAAGTGGAAGAAGAATCTACAGCTGTTATGTCTAAACTGACAGGTGGTCTGGGCGGACTTGGCGGAGGTCTTCCATTCTGATGGAATACTACAGCAGTCATATCAATAAGCTGATCGAGCAGCTTTCCCATCTTCCGGGAATCGGTGCGAAATCAGCACAGAGACTGGCATTTCACATCATGAATATGCCAAAGGATCAGGTAGAGCAGCTTACCTCTTCCATTACCGGTGCCAGAGAGAATGTACAGTATTGCAAGTGCTGCTGTACTCTGACAGACAGAGAGATTTGTCCCATCTGCAGCAATGATAAGCGTGATCATTCAGTGATCATGGTGGTAGAGAATACAAGAGATCTTGCAGCTTATGAAAAAACAGGCAAGTTTGATGGCGTTTATCATGTTCTTCATGGTGCAATCTCTCCAATGCTTGGAATCGGGCCGGATGATATCAAACTGAAAGAACTCATGCAGCGTCTGGCAAAGGATGAGGTAAAGGAAGTGATCATTGCTACCAATTCCAGTCTGGAGGGGGAAACAACGGCAATGTATATCAGTAAGCTGATCAAACCTACCGGGATCAAAGTCAGCAGGATCGCAAGCGGAGTTCCGGTAGGAGGAGATCTGGAATATATTGACGAAGTGACTCTTTTACGTGCTCTTGAGGGGCGTGTGGAGCTTTAAGGTTACTGTTCTGACAAAAGATCATCGGAAAAGGAGGCATCACTTTGTCTAAAAAGAAAGCAACTTCTTCTGACGTGGCAAAGAGGGCAGGAGTCTCCCAGGCAACTGTTTCCATGGTCCTGAATAAGAAATATAATGTTTCTTTTTCCAGAGAAACAGTGGAGAAGGTAGAGCAGGCAGCCAGAGAATTAGGCTATCATCTTCCCGGACGAAAGAACAGAAAAGAAAGCCGGAAAGAGAAGCTGATCGTTGTTTTTTGCCCTACGCTTACAAGCCCGTATTATGTATTGCTTCTGCAGGGGATTGAAGCAGTGGCGAACAAGCAGGGATATGGTGTCTTTATCTGTAATACACAGAGAGATCCCCGTCTGGAGGAGAAGTATCTGCGCATGATGGGTACAATAGAGCCGCTTGGCATTATCTACTGCTGTAATCCAAATCCGGATTTTCAGCAGCAGGTAGAGGAACTGGCGCAGACAATCCCACTGGTTATCATCAGTAATAAAGAGAAAACTACAACTATAGATGCCATTAATCAGGATAATACAGTTGTGGGAAGGATGATGGCAAGACATCTGCTTGATCTGGGGCACAGAGATGTAGCGTTTATCACTCCGCCCCTGACAAGGAGACAATGGCAGAGAACAAAACGTGTAAATGGTTTTGTGAAAGAGTTTGAGAAAGAAGGCCTGAAGGATCATGTGATCATTAAGGCTGCGGATGAAGCTATCGATATGCAGATCCCACGGATGGATTCGGAATATTCGATGGGTTATGAGCTTACTATGGAGCTTCTGGATGAAGGCAGGGAATTTACAGCTATTGCAGGCCAGAATGATATGATGGCTATTGGTGCGCTGGATGCTCTCCATGAAGCAAGGATTCATGTACCCAAGGATGTATCGGTGATTGGGTGCGATAATATCTTTTATTCGGGAATACGGAAGATCTCTCTTACTACGATCGATCATTTCGTAGCCCTTAAAGGCAGAGATGCCTGTGATATTATACTGCGCAAAATCGATGAGCAGGACCGTTTTCTCACAGATTCTGCTCCTGTCAGTCTCTATAATATTGAATATACCCCCAAGCTGATAGCGAGACGCACTACGGGGTATGTCAGAACCAAAAAAAATAATTAAATACGTCGAATGAAAATTATTAATAATAATTTATCGAAACTGCAGAACAGTTATTTGGTATAGAGCTGTGTGGCGAGGTAGATTGCGAATATCTACCCGGCAGGCATTTTCTGGAAACGTACCAAAATTTCAGGATGTGCGGCTGAAATCCGATATCAGAAATGATTTCTGACGGAGGTTTCCTGCAACAGCAAAGACAGCGAACAGTTACGAAAAGAAATGGTTATAAAACATATTGTATATTGCATGTTGATAACAACGAATATATGCTTTGACTGAAAAATAAAGAATTAATAAGACATGCGATTATTAATAAAGAAATTATTAATAATCTTTTGCCACGCTTGACCTGAATGTAAAGTCTGTTATAATGAAACCATCAGATCAATGAACGATTATGACAAGCAAAAATCAGGAGGGTTAAGAACATGAAATTTTTTATTGACACAGCAAAAGTAGAAGATATTAAGGCAGCTAATGATATGGGTGTAATCTGTGGTGTTACCACAAATCCGTCTCTTATCGCAAAAGAAGGAAGAGATTTCAAGGAAGTAATCAAAGAGATCACATCTATCGTAGACGGACCGATCAGCGGTGAAGTAAAAGCTACTACAACAGATGCAGAAGGAATGATCAAAGAGGGACGTGAGATTGCAGCCATTCATCCGAATATGGTTGTTAAGATTCCTATGACAGTAGAAGGTCTGAAAGCAGTTAAGGTTCTTCATGCAGAAGGAATCAAGACAAACGTTACTCTGATCTTCACTGCTAACCAGGCACTTCTGGCTGCAAGAGCAGGTGCTACTTATGTATCTCCGTTTCTTGGAAGACTGGATGACATTTCTACAAGAGGTGTTGATCTGATCCGCGAGATCGCTGAGATTTTTGAAGTGGCAGGAATCGAGACAGAAATCATCGCAGCAAGCGTAAGAAATCCGATCCATGTAACAGACTGTGCACTTGCAGGTGCTGACATTGCAACTGTTCCGTACAATGTAATCGTACAGATGACAAAACATCCTCTGACAGATGCAGGTATTGAGAAATTCCAGAAAGATTATAAAGCAGTATTCGGCGAATAAGGAGAATTTACCACAATGGAAAAATTAGAACTTCAGAAAATTGCAAACGAAGTCCGTAAAGACATCGTTACTGCATTACATTCTGCAAAAGCAGGACATCCGGGCGGATCTCTGTCTGCAGCAGATGTATTCACTTATTTATATTTTGAAGAAATGAATATTGATCCAAAGAATCCTAAGAAGGCTGATCGTGACCGTTTCGTACTTTCCAAAGGCCACACAGCACCGGGATACTACTCTGCACTTGCAGAAAGAGGCTTTTTCCCAAAAGAAGATCTGAAGACTCTTCGTCATCTGGGTTCCTATTTACAGGGACATCCGGATATGAAACATATCCCGGGTGTTGATATGTCCAGCGGTTCTCTGGGACAGGGAATCTCTGCAGCAGTTGGTATGGCGCTTTCTGCCAAATTAAGCAATGAAAGCTATCGTGTATACACCTTATTAGGTGACGGCGAAATTCAGGAAGGCCAGGTTTGGGAAGCTGCTATGTTTGCAGGCTTCAGAAAACTGGACAATCTTGTAGTGATCGTGGATAATAATGGACTTCAGATCGACGGTAAGGTTGATGAAGTATGTTCTCCATACCCGATTGATAAGAAATTTGAGGCATTTAACTTCCATGTGATTAACGTTGCAGACGGAAATGATATGGATCAGTTAAGAGCTGCTTTTGATGAAGCAAAAGCTACTAAGGGAATGCCTACAGCTATCATTATGAAAACTGTAAAAGGAAAAGGCGTTTCCTTTATGGAAAATCAGGTTGGATGGCATGGAAAAGCTCCGAATGACGAGCAGTATGCACAGGCAATGGAAGAGTTAGAAAAGGCAGGTGAAGCATTATGTCAGAAGTAAAGAAGATCGCAACAAGAGCAAGCTACGGTGCTGCGCTGGTTGAATTAGGTAAGAAACATGAGAACCTGGTCGTTCTGGACGCTGACCTTGCTGCAGCTACTCAGACTGGCGTATTCAAAAAAGAATTTCCGGAGCGTCATATTGACTGTGGTATTGCTGAGTGTAATATGATGGGCATTGCCGCAGGTCTGGCTACTACAGGAAAAGTTCCATTTGCCAGCACATTTGCAATGTTTGCAGCAGGACGTGCTTTTGAGCAGGTTCGTAACTCTATTGCATATCCGAAGATCAATGTAAAAATTGGCGCTACTCATGGCGGAATTTCTGTAGGTGAAGATGGTGCTACCCATCAGTGTTGTGAGGATTTTGCTCTTATGAGAGTAATTCCGGGAATGGTTGTTGCCTGCCCTTCTGATGATATTGAAGCAAAAGCTATGGTAGAAGCAGCTTATGAGCATGTTGGTCCTGTATATATGAGATTTGGACGTCTGGCAGTTCCGGTTATCAATGACAGACCGGACTATAAATTTGAATTAGGCAAAGGTATTGTCCTTCGTGAAGGAAAAGACCTTACGATCATTGCAAACGGTCTCTGCGTAGCTCCTGCTCTTGAAGCTGCAGAGAAGCTTGCGGCAGACGGCGTAGATGCAAAAGTAATCAATATCCATACGATTAAGCCTCTGGATGAAGAACTTGTAGTTGCAGCAGCCAAAGAAACAGGAAAGGTTGTAACTGTAGAAGAGCATTCAGTAATCGGCGGACTTGGCGGAGCAGTATGCGAATGCCTGTCTGAGAAAGCACCTGTACCTGTAAAACGTATCGGTGTAAATGATGTATTCGGAGAATCCGGTCCTGCCACAGCTCTTCTTGAGAAATATGGTCTTGATGCAGAAGGCATCTACAAACAGATCAAAGAATTTGTATAATTTACGATTCCCTGTGTGATGGTATCTGCCAGAGAGATTACCGTAGACAGGCGGGTAGTCTGAAGGGTTAGCTGTTCCAGTACACCTGCAATGTTTACAATCCCTGTGATATGGATATCACCAACAGGAGGAAGTTCTTTCTGAACTGCAGCACCTGGGTAAAGTGCACCATCTGCGATGGTCACATACCCCAGGTGCTTTTTTTGTCCAAGAGAGGCATCCACTGCAATAACCAGACCTTCGGGATGCAGAATTTTGATCTGGCGGGAAATTCTGGAAAGATTTAAAGCATGTACGGGGCTTTTCAGGGTACCGTAAACATAAACGCCATGAGTGTCCGTATTCAGATGTTCAAGTAACTGGTGTCCGATATAGGGACCGAGACAGTCTCCTGTCACGCGGTCACTTCCGATACACAGAAAAACCAGTTCCGACCATCTGCCGGGATATTGAAGAATACATTTATTTAAAAGAAAAGCGATTTCCTCAGCAGAACTGCTTTTCTGTGAGTCCACATAAAATACCATAAAACCTCCCTGATCGTATTATGTGCTCGCAGAGTCTCTATTGTACCTGCACAAAAAGATTTCGAGAGCACATTATTGATTATATCTTTTAATTGCTATAGTCCCTTTGCTTCATAACAACAAGCTGCGAAGAGGCTTCTGATAACATCATATCCTTACCGGGATAAAAATATGCACTGTGCAAAATCTGTCGCCAAATTCTGGTAAATTCCTCTTACAATGTGATAAAATCTGCAATTTATCTGTGTTATCCTGATACCCGAAGGGGTGATGAGAGATGATAGAAGTAATCTATAAGGACGAATCTCAGGAAGGACAAAATGGTGAGGAACCGTTTGGATTACCCAGAAATATACGCCAGATCGGCCTGGCAGCCGAAGATTACAGGATTTATATGGAGGACTATGTGTACACATTTCTGGTAAGACTTGCCAGAACGGAAGACTCTCTGGGAGAAGCAAAAACCAGAGTGGCAGTTCTTACAGGAAATCTTAAATGGCGTTCTCAGACAGCTTATCTGTTTATCAAAGGTGCTATTATAGCGGAGGAGATGGAGGCAGCACCTGATCATATCGATTTTTCGGAAAATCAATGGAAGCAGATACAGGAAGCCCAGAAGGAGTACTTCGAAGATCAGGAGATTGTGGGATGGTTCTTTTCACAGCCTCAGCTTCTCCTGAAGGTATCGGAAGTGATGTTAAAAGTACACATGAAACATTTTGGAGGAGAAAAAGTCCTGATGCTTATGGAACCTCAGGAAAGGGAAGATGCTTTCTTCCGTTATGAAAACAATGAAATGGTGCGTCTGGGAGGGTATTATCTTTATTATGAAAAAAATCCCGGTATGCAGACGTATATGATCGACAAAAATGAAGAACTTCAGCCGGAACCTCAGGAAAAATATGAAGATCAGGCTGTGAAAGATTTTCGCAAAATAATTGCAGATAAAAAGGAAACCAGGAAGGAGCCGGCAGCTCCTTCTGTTTTTTCATATGGATTAACTGCATGTCTGGCAATTGCAGTACTGACAGTGGGTGTTAATTTTTACAGAAGTTACCAGAATGTAAAACAGAACGAAAAGGAGAGCGCGACGGTTTCTTCAGTGATCGTTGAGGAGATAACGCCGTCTCCTGTTGTCGGGACTTCGAACAATGAAGCTGTCAGGCAGCATAAACAATACCGGACAGATACTATACAAAATGATGCAGGGAAGAATAAAAAGAATAATGAAGAGAATGATGAAGAGAATAATCAAAGCACCAGTGAAAAAGAAAATTCTGAAAAGAAAAACAATACTTCAGAGAAAAAAATATCAGCAGAGCAGACAGATACAGAACAAAAATCGGACAAAACAGAACAGCTTCCGGATGTAAAGACAGAAAAAGCAGATAAAACCGAACAAATCTACCAGCAGGAAGCAGATGAACGTAAAGCACAGAAACGTGTCAGGGAAGCTGTGCAGAAGGAAAACAGCGAAGCAGCGGGAAAAGCCCATGAATCATATGTGATTCAGCCCGGCGATACTCTTTTTCAGATAAGTATGGACAGATACGGAAGTATCGAAGCCATAAGTCAGATCTGCAAATTGAATGGGATGTCAGCGGACGAAATCATTTATCCGGGACAAGTAATTGTATTACCTTAGAAAACTGTGCTATAATAAATGGCAAAAACTGAAACCTGATAATCAACAAAATGAAAGTGAGAAATAAGGTAAAGGCTAAAATGGCAAATACATTTAAGAAAATAATAAAAAAACATAAAAAGAAAAAGCTTCAGGCAGAGAGAAACAGAAAAGCGAAAGCCCGGGAGAGAGCTGAAGAGGAATATGCAGATGATTATGAGCGCAGATTGTCCCGCCACAAAAGAAGTGTAGTGAAAAAGACAGTTATTACAGTGGTGGCGATAGCTGCTGCTGTAACGGCTGTGGGATTTTACATAGAGAAGAGAAGCTATCATACTTATAAAGTAGTCCAGACAAGTGAGCAGGAGGATATTGTTTCTACAAATTATGTTGAAATGGACGGAAATATCCTTCGATACAGTCCGGATGGAGTTTCGCTTGTTTCTGATAAGATGAGTACATTATGGAGTGAAACCTATCAGATGCAGAATCCTGTGGCAGATGTCAATGGAACTCGTGCGGTGATTGCGGATAAAGATGGAACAACTTTGGAGATTTATGATAAATCCGGAAAAACAGGCAGTGTAACTACTTCTTACAGTATTGTCAAAGCAAAAGTATCCAAAAGCGGTCTTGTTGCGGCAATCCTGGATGGCGGAGATGATACATGGATTGATTTTTATGGTACAGATGGAAGTCTGATTGCTGAAAATCAGACGAAGATAGATGATCCGGGATATCCCCTTGATATTGCTGTATCTGAAGACGGAGTGATCATGATGGTAACCTATCAGTTCGTAGATGGAAGTGATACGACCAGTTATGTGGCATTTTACAATTTTGGAGATGTAGGACAGAACGAGGATGACAGAATTGTCAGTGGATATAAGTATGAAGGCGTGGTAGTTCCGCAGATCCAGTATCTTGATAATAACCGGTCTGTAGCACTTAAAGATAATGGATTTACAATTTATCATGGAAGCCAGATTCCGAAGGAAGTAAAAACAGTAAAAGTAGATAAAGAAATTGTCAGTACTTTTTATGATAATGATATGATTGGTCTTGTGTTTAAGAATGACAGTAAAGACAAACAGTATACAATGGAAGTTTATACTACAGATGGCAAATTGAAATTCAAAGAAAACTTCAATATTCCATATACGACGATTAAATTAAGCGGTGGAAATATTCTGATGTACAACAGTTCCCAGATGTGTGTAATGAACAGCAGGGGAGTACAGAAATATCTTGGCAGTGTGGATGGAACGATCAAAGATTTCTTCAAAATCGGAATGAACAGATATCTTCTGGTATTGGACAGCGGTGTAGAGATAATAAAACTTAGTTAGGAGGATGAAAATGGCTTTAACGTGGGCCGGAGTCATTACGATACTTTTTCTGGCGGCTGCATGTGTCAGAGGTTATAGGCGGGGACTGATAAAAGAACTGGTTTCGCTTGTATGTGTTTTTCTGTCGATGGCGATCGTGTGGTTTATAAATCCTTATGTAAATGAGTTTATTCGGGAAAATACATCAATTTATGAAAAAGTACAGGAAAGCTGCCGGGAGTTTGTAGGAGAGGAATACAGCACATGGACAGGCAGTGGAGAAAGCCAGACTGAATTTATAAATGAAATGAATCTCCCGGAACTGCTGAGGAATGGACTGGTTCAGAATAATAATTCTGACAGTTACCAGTATTTGGCTGTAACTACATTTTCGGATTATATTGCTCAATATCTGGCGAGAATGGCAGTGAATGGAATTTCTTTCCTGATTTCTCTGCTGATGTCGACGATTATGGTGAGGAGTATCACATGGATGCTGAATCTTGTGACGAGATTACCTGTGTTGCATGGCATGAACAAGGTAGCAGGAGCGTTGCTGGGGGCAGTTAAATTCCTTATAGTAATATGGATTATCTTTCTGGCTCTCACCATTGTGTGCAATACAAAGGTTGGTGAGGCGGCCCTTCAGATCATTAAGAAAGATTGCATCCTGAGTTTCATATATGACAGAGATATCCTGATCAGGATATTTATGAGTATCTTCTATTAAAAAGGTTTGGTATCTGTGGACCGTAGGTATCGGATCCAAATGTCTTCCTGCGCAAATGCGAACGATTTTTGAATAATTGCGCGTCGCATTCTCGTTACTTA